>CATJZH010000112.1 GCA_949746285.1 uncultured Clostridia bacterium | reverse complement strand
TTACACTATACATAGAGAAGAATACGAAGAATGGCGACAAAGTGTAGGTATGTAAACAATAGAGTTAGATAAAAAAGATTATAATGTGGAAGGAGAATAAAATGTTTGATGCAATAGATTCCAAATGGAATGAAGAAGAGAAAGAAGCAGTAAAAACATTATCAATAAAAGCAGTAACAAGCAAAGCAGAGTGTGAAGATTACCCAAGTTGCATATGTTTAAAAAAAGATTTATTGTCAATTTTAAAGCTAATAGAAAATCAACAAGCAGAAATAGAAAAATTAAAAAACAGAGTAAAAGAAGTAAAAAAGTTAATAAAATATAGTTTATATAAAAAAGAATTTGCAAAATTAAATAAAGAGATAGAAAAGAAAAACGAAATAATAGATGAAATGGCAGGGTATATAGCAACACTAGACATAGAAGAAGATATATGTTCTAAAACAAAAAATGAACATTGCGACAAAATGAATTTTGGTGAGTGTGAAGATTGCATAAAACAATATTTTAAAGAAAAAGTGGAGGAATAACAAATGAATATAGATAACAACAAACCAGTTAATATAGTAATAGATACAACAATAGTGTTTTACGAAGAAACTCCTGAAAGAAATACTTGGGGAAGTAGAGATGTAGTTTATGAACTATATTACAATACAAAAAATGGAATATTAAATGTAGTTAAAATAGGTGCTTTTGGAGATGGAACATTAGTAAAAAGATTACAAGATAGGCGAGGTAGAGGTATTACAGTAGATGAAATGTTAGAAAATATACAAAAAATAAAAGAAATGACATATAAGGAATTTAAAGAAAAAATATTAGGAAAGGAATAATACAAATGAGCAAATGCAAATATTGTCGGTTGTGAAATAGAACAGCCTAAAAGAGGAAGAAAAAGAGAATATTGCAATAAAGAAGATTGCTTAAGACAAGCTAGAAATGAAGCTAATAGGAAATGGTATGCTAATAAAATAAATAAGGAACTAGCAGGAGCAAAACATAGAATAGTAAATAAAGAAGAAAAGAAAATACTTTATTCTAGTACAGATAAAGTAATGAATGTTACAGCAAAAGAGGATTTTTCAAACATAACAGAAATTGCAAGAGAATTAGGAGCAATAAAGTTTAAAATAGATGAAGAATTAACAAAACTATCACCAAAATTAAGTAATTTTGATAAACAAGACCAAATATTTTTACATAATATAGAAGACCTTATGAAGAAAGACGAAATAGTAGAGGAAGATGTACTAAAAGTGTTTAGAGAATATTTAGATAAAAGACCTAACAGAAGAATAATAAAGGACAAGCAAGAAATGTTACAACGTTTAAAACAAGGGATAATTAAAAATCCTAGTCAATATGTATATGAGTTTATAAAGAATAGAGATAATAGGCATTATCATTTGAAAAATGCACAAAATTAATATAAATTTGAGAACTTTTCACAAAAATAAGCAAAAGTTTATAAAAAATGATACAAAATGTATCAAAAGTAAAATCTGAAAGGAGAGAATATGGCAAACAATAGAAGAAACAGAAGAAGGCATTAGAGTAAGAATAGTAAAGGAAATGGAGGGTACAGATGAATAGTATATTTGATTTTATATTTAATGCTAGTGATTTTATAGAAGACCAAATAATAATACAAGAATTAACAGTTGAAATAAATAAAACAGTTTTTGATACGATGATGAAGACACAAGAAATGCTAGTAGACCGATATGGAGAATTGAATACAGACATGAGTAAGAAAGCACTAGAAGAAGCAGTAAAAAATGGTTTTAAGCAACTGTTAGAAGCAGAAGAACAATTAAATCAATCTAAAAAGGATTTGAAGCGAATTAAAAAGCAAGCAAAGAAAATATTATAGAATGGAGAAAAAAGATTATGAGTAAAAAGAAAGTAGAAAAAGAATTAGAAGTAAAGGAAAAAGAAAAAGTATTTACAAACATTAAGAAACTAAAATGTGATTATACTACATATAAAGAAGAAAGAACAAAATATAATATGTCAGTTGAAGAAGTTTGTAGAAAATGTGGCAAAAGTTTTGAAGTTGGAGAAGAAATATACACAGCATTTGAAGAAGAAAAGCAAGGTAGCCAAATAATTTGTGAAAATTGTGCAAAGGGGGAATAGGTATGCTAAAAAAAGATGATGAAAGATTACACGATTTCTTATGCTATGAAATAGACGATAGATTTCAAGATGTTTTTACAGAATTTATACACGAATTAAGTCAAGTGGATTTAAGCGAAAAAACAATAAATAATTTGTACCAATTATTTATAAAAGATATGAATATGTATTTTGAAAAAGTTTCTAAATAGTCTGCAAAAAATTTCTGTTTGTCATTTTTTCACAGAGACAGAAAAAGATTTTTGCTTAGCACTTGGAAAAAGATTTCAAGCCAGCATTTTTAGTTAAAAAATATATAATTATTTGTAGAATTTTAAAGAAACAAAAAAGCTAAAATTAACTTAAAAATCTATCAAATAAAAGCGTTTTTAAGACATTTTAATATTAAAGGCAACACTTTATATTAATAAAATATAAAACAGTTTAAAATGGCATATAAACACAAATAAAAGCACTTGACAAAATATAAAAAAGCTAATTATAATATAAATACGTTTTGCGATAATTTTTAGATAGTAAATAGCACAAAATAAAAAAAGAGATGCTTAGCCATCTCTTTTATATTGTTGTTCTTTATTTAAAAATTATAACAATTATAACATATTTTTAACAATTATAGTTAATTTACTATTTTTAATTTTATTATTTTTTCAATTTCTTTTTGTATTTCTTCATCTGCTTTTTGTTTTTTCTTTTCTTCATATTCTTTTATTTTTATTTCTAATGTATCTAATATTTTATCGTAATCTTTTTCGCTTAAATTCTTAGTTTGTGTAAAAATAAATGTATTCATTGATTTACGACCACTTAATTTATATTTACGAAATGCTAGTGTTATAATTTCATCTATTGATATTGTTTTAACTTCTTTCATTGTTTACGCACCAACCTTTCTAGTAAATTTATGTTTGTTATTGCGTAATAAAGTATTGAAACTGTCAGTTAAAGCAAAATTCATTATTTTATTTTGTCTGTAATTATATGCAATTACTCTTTCATCATATTCTAAATTAAATTTGTCTTTATAAATTTTATTTGCTTTATATTTTCTTAAAATAATCCACATTTTTTATCACCTTTTAAACCTTTCTATTTTACTATTACAGGCACTAAACAAGTACCGTTTCTAGTTCCTTTTAATATATAATGAATGCCATCTATAACTGATTTATAATCTTTGTGTAGTTTTTTCCATTCTTCTTTGCTTATAGTTTCCTTTGTTCCAGCCATAAACATTTTATAAATTATATTAAGCAAATATTGTTTGTTTTCTTCGCTAACTTCTAACATATAATCAAAGTTTATTATATTTCTTTTTCCGTCATCTGATAATTTTTCAGTTGGATTGTATTTACCCCAGCAAGTGCCGTTTTTATCCGTTACATAGCAATTTACATTTAAGTAATTGTCATATAATTTATTTGTAAAACCATGTTTTTTCCATAATTTTGGCAATGTATCGCTTTTCAAGCTATTATCAACAAAAGTTTCTGATATTTCTACCGTTAAAGTTTCGCCCTTTTTGTTTTTCTCTGTAAATTTATAAAATGCTCTATATTTTCCCATTTTTTCAATTATCATTTTATTTTCTATCTTTTCCATAATTAAAACCACCTTTTTATTTTATTTTTTTAAATTGCTTGATTGTATTTCATAGCTTTTGATAGAAAATCAAAACTATTTTGTATAAATTGTTGCATATCTAAGTTTTTTAATATATTTGTATTTTCCAATATTGTTATTTGTTGTTTTGCTTTTTCTAGTTCTTTTGTTAAACTTTTGTTTTGTTTTTGTAGTTCTTTTTTCTCTTTGCTTTCTTGTAAACAGTCTTTGTCTAACATTTTTAAAGTTCTTTTATATATTTCGTTATCCTTTTTTAATTCTTCATTTTCTTTTAATATTCTTTCGATTTCTTTTAATAATTCTTTATTTTCCATTTTTATATCTCCTTTGTTTTTAATTAGTAGGGAGGAGCGAGCCTCCCTTTTTTTGTATCGGTTGTGATATTATTTTGATAGCTTTTTTACAAACATTACTATATTTACTATTAGAAAGTAAATATATATATTTATGTTTGTTTTTGCTATTTGATTTTTACTTACTAAATCGATGTATGTAAAAATAAAGTAGATTAAATATGCGATACTTGCTAGATTTAAGATAAATAAAAAATCAAGTTTTTTCTTTTGTTTACTCATTTTTTATCTCCTTTCCGAGTTAACAAAAAATATACTTGACTTTTCTTTTAAAATAT
>CATJZH010000111.1 GCA_949746285.1 uncultured Clostridia bacterium | reverse complement strand
TCTTTATTTTTCGACACTACAAATATATATTATAAAAGTCCTAACTTATAAAATTAGGACTTTTAATTTTATTTAGATTTTTTTGTTGATTTCTTTTCGTCTGTTTTTGAAGCTTCTTTCTTTTCTTCTTTTGGTTCTACTGTTTTTATTTTAGCATTATCTACTATTTCTTTAATCGCTTTTTCTGATTTTATATTTGCTTTTATATGTTCCATTAAATCTTCATTATTTTTTAAGTCTTCTTCTTTTCTTCCATAACTTGTTGCTAATTCTTTAAGTTTTTCTGAAACTTCTTTTTCAGATGCTTCTATTTTAGCATCCTTACAAACAGCTTCTAATACTAGTCTCATTTTTAAAGATTCTTTTGCTGGTTCTTCACTTTCTTTTCTATAATCAGCTTTTGTTTTTCCAAGCATTTGCAAATATTGTTCTAATGTAATTCCTTGATATGATAATCTTCTATTCATATCTTGTTCCATATTATCAATTTCAAGTTCTACCATTCCAGTTGGTATATCTACTTCTGAATCTTCTGCAACTGCTTTTACTGCTTTTTCTTCTAATTCAGTTTTTGCTTTTTCTTCATTTTGTTTTTCTTTTTTAGTTTTTAAATCTGCTTTTAATTCTTTTAAAGTATCAAATTCACTAACATCTTTAGCAAATTCATCATCTATTTTAGGTAATTCTTTTGTTTTTATTTCATGAAGTGTAACTTTAAATATAGCATCTTTTCCTGCTAAATCCTTTGAAAAATATTCTTCTGGGAATTTAACATTTATGTCTTTTACTTCTTCTGTTTTCATTCCAACTACTTGGTCCTCAAATCCTGGTATAAAAGTGTTGCTTCCTAATTCTAATTCATGATTTTCTGCTTTTCCGCCTTCAAATTCAACTCCATCAACCGTTCCTACAAAATCTATAACTGTAGTATCTCCCATTTTAGCTGCTCTGTCTTCTACTGTTATCATTCTGCTATTACGTTCAGCCATTTTATTTACTTCTTCTTCTACTTCTTTATCTGTAACTTTATATTCTACTTTTTCTAAAGAAATTCCTTTATATTTTCCTAATTTAACTTCTGGCTTTATAGCTACTACTGCTGTGAATATTAAATCTTTCCCTTTTTCCATTTGAGAAATATCTATTTGTGGTCTACTTACTACTTCTAATTTTTCTGATTCAACAGCTTCATCATATATTTCTGGAACTATTTCGTTAAAAGCATCCTCATAAAAGATTTCATCTCCGTAATATTTTTCAACTATATTCATTGGAGCTTTTCCTTTTCTAAATCCTGGTATATTAAAATATTTAGCATTTTTATTAAATACTTTTTTTATTCCTTCGTCAAATACTTTAGATTCGATTGTAAATTCTAATTTTAACTCATTTTTATTTTCTGTCTTTTCTACTTTTACACTCATTTTACTTCCTCCATTTTCTTCCTATTTCATAAATAGCTTATACATTATATCACAAGATAAATAAAAATCAAGTATTTTCGCTAATTTAATGACTATATATGAGTTTTATATATTTTAAGTGAACAAGAGAAAAGCATCTGCCTTTTATAGCAAATGCCTATCTTGGATTACATATGTTAAAATATCAACTACTTGCAAATTTCTTTATATTGTTTCATAAATTCTTCCGGATTTCGTATATTTTCATCGATTCTTTTAACAGCCTCAATCACCACTTCTAAATCTTCTTCTGCAGGTTCTCTTAAAAAGAATATTTCAATATACTTACCGAAAATTTTACTCATTAAAAGTGTTACACAAATGTATAAAACCAAAAGCAGTATATTTATCAAAAATGCTTTTGCAAATGTATCCATTACATATATTGGTGTTACTGACATTAACAGAGCAAGAATTACAAATTTAAAAAGATCTATTCCTTTTGTTGCTAATACAGAATCTTGGCAAAATTTTGAAAATGTTTTTGACTCATCGACAGTTGGCACCATATTTAACTTGTTATATGCATTAAGTACTTTATGCATTGCTGCATTCATTCTCCAATATTGTTTATATTTTTGAGAAAAAGCATACTTTTTTATAAGAAAAATATAACCAGCTACCCAATCTTCTTCATAACTCTTTCCAAGGTTATTTAAGAAGAGAAATATTGCCGGAACATATACAAGTGTTTTTGTAAAAGTACTAATTATAATTCCACCTATAATTGCCACAGCATATATTTTCCAGTAATCAAAAATCCCGTTCCATATAATTTCTCTTTCCATTTCAATGCATATATCTTCTTCAAGAAAAATCTTTCTAGAAGGCAACAATTCAACTTTTATTTCACCATTTTCCTTCCGCTCAGCTTTAATTGCTGCATATGGTTCTACTGGTGATGACAGAATTGTTGCATTTTTCTGTACATTGCCATTTTCTAACATTCTTCTGCCTCCTTTTTATAACATATGTATTCCTTAACGTTATTTAATTTTTAAGCCACTTTAAGTAGGAATTATCCCTCCTTTATCTCTAATATTTTGGCTATTGTATCAAGAATTATATCATATTTACATAATATTGTAAATATGATATTGTATAAAAAAAGAGTAGTTATCTTACTACTCCCTTTTCAAAATATTTTAATCTCCTAAACAAATTCCTAAATCTCTAGCTATTTTAATTAAATCATCATCCATTTTAACTTTTCTAATATTACTTTCTTTAGTATTTCCTGATGCAGCTCCTACAACTTTATTGTTTCCTACAACATCTTCTAAAGAAACATAACTCATTTCACCTTTTTTATAAGTTACTAAAACATTAAATATTCCTTGCATTGCAAGTTCCATAGCTTTGCAACCATATTTAGTAGAAAGTATTCTGTCAAACGCTGATGGTGTACCACCTCTTTGGACATATCCTAAAACAGTATTTCTAGCAACCATTCCTGTCAATTTTTCTAATTCATTTGCTAATTTTTCTCCAACTCCACCAAGTCTTATATTGTCTAATCCTTTTCCATCATCTAAGGTTTTCTTTACTGTAATTGTTCCATCTTTTGGCATTGCACCTTCTGATGTTACAACTATTGTAAATTCTTTTCCTCTTGCTCTTCTTGCATTTATTTTATCTACTACTTTATTTATATCATAAGGTATTTCTGGAATTAAAGCAACATCTGCTCCTCCAGCTATTGCTGATTCTAATGATAACCATCCTGCATATCTTCCCATAACTTCTAATACCATTATTCTATGATGTGCTTCTGCTGTTGTGTGTAATCTATCTAAAGCTTCCGCTGCAACTGAAACTGCTGTATTGTATCCAAAAGTTGCATCTGTATGTGCTACATCATTATCTATTGTTTTAGGAACACCTATGCAATTTACTCCTTTTAATGAAAAATCTCTACTAGATTTTTGAGTTCCATCTCCACCTAAAGTAAATATACAATCAAATCCAGCATTTCTTATATTTTGAACACAAACATCTGACATGTCTTTATACTCTACTGTTCCATCTTCATTTACTACTTTATAATTAAATACATTTGTACTATTTGATGTACCTATTATTGTTCCACCTTTTGTTAGCAATCCTGAAGCATTTCCTTGTAAATCTAATTTTACATAGTCATTATTTAATAAGCCTTTGTAACCTTCAATAAATCCATAGCATTCTACTCCATATGTTCTAGCTGTTTTTACTATCGCTCTTATTACAGCATTTAATCCTGGTGCATCTCCTCCATTAGTTAATATGGCAACTTTTTTTACTTTTGATTCCATTTCGATTTTCCCCCTGTTTTTATATTTTCAACATTATAGTTATTATATACATTTTTAAAATATAATACAAGCATTTTTTATATTCATTTACATTTTTAAAGAATATATTTTGATTTTTTATATATACTTTACTATCTAAACTTTATATTTAGATATAATACTTATAAAAGG
>CATJZH010000110.1 GCA_949746285.1 uncultured Clostridia bacterium | reverse complement strand
CATCCTATAACAATATATAGTTTTTTAAAAAGGATCCTACCTAATTAACTAGCTAGTTAATTCCTGCATTACCTCATGAACAGACACTATTTTATTTACTTTATCTACATTACTACCACAAAAAATTAATCCATCTCTCATATTTCCTTTTACAGCATTAACTAATGCTTTTGTTATACAATATGGTGTATTTGAAACATCACAAGTTTTTATACAACCATAACATTTATCTATTTTACATTTTTCTAGTTCTGTATTTTTTATAAAGGAATTGTTTAATGCCCTTCCAGGCATCCCAACTGGACTTTTTATAATTTTAATATCTTCTTTTTTAGCATTTACATACATATTTTTAAATTCTATTGAAGCATCACATTCATCAGTCGCAACAAATCTAGTTGCCATTTGTACACCTGTAGAGCCTAGTTTTAAAAACTTTTCTATATCATTTTTATCCCATATTCCACCAGCTGATATTATAGGTATATTCTTTTTGGTTTGTTCTTCTATTTTTTTTATATAATTTACAATTTCTACTGTTATATTTTCCAGTGTAACTTTGTTATCTACTAATTCATCATTTTTAAAACCTAAATGTCCTCCAGCTTTTGGTCCTTCTATTACTATCATATCTGGTATATAGTTATATTTATCCATCCAATGTTTTACTATAAGTTTGCAACATCTTAAAGATGAGACTATTGGTGCAATTTTAGTATTTGAACCTTTTACATATTTTGGTAAATCTTTTGGAATACCTGCACCTGAAACTATTAAATCTATTTTCTGTTTTACACATTCTGTAACTATTTCCTCATATGCCTTCATTGCAACCATTACATTTACACCTAAAATTTTATCTTCTCCTGCTATTTCTCTTGCAAGTTTTATTTCTTTTTCAATTGCTCTTAAATTTGCTTTACTTGGATCTTCTTCAAAATCTTTTTCTTTATATCCTATATCTGCTGTAGATATTATTCCAATTCCACCTTCTTTACTCACATTTCCAGCCAAATTATGCATTGATACTCCAACACCCATTCCTCCTTGAATAATTGGATACTTTGATTTCTTGTTTCCTAACTCAATACCTTCCATAATTTCCTCCTATCTAGTTTATAAGACTAGATTATCATTAGTGAATAACTCTGTCAATTAATTGACCATACGTTCAAATTGGGTATTACTATTAAAAAAACTAAATAGAATATTATGAAAAACGAAAAAAGTCACTTGTTTTCAAGTGACCTTTTATCAGAATTTACTATATTTTTATTAATACAATTCCTAAAATTATTAAACATGCAGATATAATTTTTTTTGGTATATCATCTTTTTCTTTAAGTAAAAAATAACCAACAATTACATTTAGCACAACATTTAATGCACATAATGGTGCTATTATACTTACATTTCCAAGCTGATATGCTCTTAATTGTGCTACTATTGCTAACGACCAACTTATTGAAGTTATAATCATTGCTTTTTTATTTCCATTTTTAAATTCTGTTTTTATATCTGAAAATTTTATTCTTTCAAATATGAAAATAAGTATTGCTGGAACTCCTAATGTTAAAGTAACATAAAAAGGCAAATTAAAATTATCTGATATATTAACATCTAAAAATATTGCAACTGTGAAGAAAAGATTAGCAATTATCCCTAAAAGAACATATTTATCTAATTTCTTTTCTCCTCTTTTATAAAAAATTATTATATTACTAAACACTATTAACATAGCACCTATAAACTTATTTAATACAAATGGTTCTTTAAAAAATAATATTCCTGCAAATATCATAAAAACTGTTGATAATTGACTTATCATACTATATGTAGATGCTTCAATACCTCTTCTAACAGTAGTATTCATTCTATCTACTATTGTATAAAAAATTATTGATAATCCTAGCAAAATATATACTCTTATATCTGTTGGAAATTTTATTTCAAAAAAAGGAAATAATAATAAAATTGTTACTGCTCCTATAAATTCTAATAAAACTGTTAATGCTCCTTCTTTAGTTAAACTTTTAGTAGATATTTTATAAAATTGATTAAATATTACATATATAATTAAATAAATTATTATCCATACTATCCAATTCATCTAAATTCCTCCTTATTCCTCATATCCTTTAGCTATTAATGATTCCTCTATATAATTTACTCTTCTTATAATAGATATGCAAAATTTAAATAATATATTTTTTGTATTTTTTATATTAAATTTCATATTTTTAGCTATAGATGCTTCTCTTATTTCATATAGTTCCTTTTTTAATATTGGAAGCATCGATAAAGATATACTAACCATCAATTTTATTTCATCAGTATTTATTTTAAATATTTTAAGTGGTGTACACAATAATTTTATTGTGTCTGATATTTGAGTAATAGTAGTAATTATAGCATATATAATTGTAAGATTACACACAATACATAATTTTACTGCTATCCAAGCTGCATTTTCAAAAGTATCCAGCAAACAATTAATTATAAATGTAAATAATATAAAAGGAAAAATTTTAATCATCTTACTAGTTACTTTTTTTATTCTAACTTTTGTTATAAACATTAAAAATATATTTATCCCTAAAAACAATAATACATAAAAGTTGTTAGGGAAAAAAAATATACAAGTACTATATATTATAAAAAGTAAAAACTCAATTGCCTTTTTCATTTATAAGTCCTTTCACTAATTCTTTTACTGAAAATTCTTTTAAATCCATATTTATTCCATTTTTCTTAAGCTCTGCTAAAATTTTGAGAATAGTTGGTTCTTTTATTTCAAATTCATTTAGCAAATAATATTTATTTATTAAATCTTTTTTATCAATCTCACATTCAATTTTTCCGTTATTTAATATAAGTATTCTATCTGCTAATAATATTTCATCAGCTACATTTGTTATACAAATAATTGTATATCCTTTATCTTTTAAATTTTTAATTATCTCATATATTTTTTCTTTGCCTTGACTATCAATCATTGTAGTAGGTTCATCCAAAATTATATATTTAGAGTCTTTAGCTAAAACTTCTGCTATCATTATTCTTTGTTTTTCTCCTAATGACAACGTAAATAAATCTTGATTTTTTTTATCAAGCATTCCTACTTGGGTTAAAGCACTATCTATTCTACTATCTATTTCATTTTTATCTAAATCTTTTAATGAAAAAGAAAGTTCATCATAAATATTGTTAAATATAATTTGATTTTCTGGATTTTGAAAAACTATTCCTACTTTATTTCGTATTAAATCTCTTTTTTTTGATATATCCATATTATCTATTAAAATAGTACCTGTTTTTAATTTTATAATTCCAGAAATTAATTTTCCAATTGTTGACTTTCCTGAGGCATTTTTTCCAACAATAGCAATTATTTCTCCGTCATTTACTGAAAAATTTAGTTCATCTAATACCTTATTTTCGCTATTTTTATATTTAAAAGAAACGTTTTCTACTTTAATCATTATTGCTCCTTATATATGTATCAAATGGTTTTCTAATCATTTTTTCAATAAACATAAATACAATTATATGTATTGGTATCATTATAATTTGTTTTGGTATTCTTGCAAAAAATAACACTTGAAAAGCCTTTCCTGTTGTAATACTTGTCCATAATGTATTTAATCCCATATTTACTATAACAGCAATTAAAGTTACAGCTATTGTTACTCTTAAGAAAAACTTCTTTTCTGAAATACTATTAGATTCTTTTTTATAAAGTAATAATCCATATATTAGTCCTGCTATTGCTGTACTTATTGTATATCCAATAAAATATGCTCCTGTTGGAAATAAAGTTGCTCCTATTAGATCTCCTAAAACATTTAAAAGTACTGTCCACTTTGGTCCTAACCAAGTAGCACATAACATAGTTGGAACAAATGCAAAACTTACTTTTGTTATTGGTGTTCTTATTGATAAAAATCTTGATAATATAATGTTCATTGTTAATAATATTGCTGTTAATATAATTTTTTTATTTCTGCTCATAAAAACCTCTCTTTCTATATATATCCTTTTTTTCTGATAATTATTTTAACATACTTTTTTCAGCTTGAATACTATTTTTTTTAAATTTACTATTTTTTATATTATAACTTACAATTTATTTTTGTGATTAATAAATTATAGTGTAAAAATTAGTTATATTATATTAATATAAATGGAAATTCTGCCTTGAAAGCAATTTGAAGTAGAAGCTCTTGTATAAAATTAGTTAGGGAATCTCAAATTTTTTTGAGGGTGCTGACTAATTTTATTTTAGAGCTTCTATGAAAATTACTTGAACTAAGAATTGGAATGTTATTAATTAATATAACTAATTTTATATGTGTTTATAAATCACAGAAATAAATTGTAAAATATAATGTTTTTATGCTATAATGTTTTAAATACTTATAAAGAAAGAGAGTTTATAGTTTATGAAAAAATTAATAGAATTAAATCCTATTGGAATTGGTACTTATAATATTGATTTAAACAATAAAGAAAAATCTTTAAAGGCTCTTCTATATTCTGTAGATAAAGGTCAAAATTTTTTAAGTACTAGCCTTTTATATAATAATTGCAAAGTTGTAGATTTTCTGCAAGATTTTTTTAAAATAGTAAATCAAGATAAAATTTTTCTTACTTGTCATTTAGAACCTTATATAGAAAAAGTAGAAGATATTGAGAATCAATTAGATGAATATTTAAAGAGAATGAATATTGATTATGTAGATGCTTTGCAAGTTCATACTTCATATGCTTCTAAAATTCCTTTACTTGATACCTATAATGAAATAGATAAATTAGTAAAAAAAGGAAAAGTTAAATTTTTATCTGCTAGTAATACTACTTTTGATGAACTAAAAGAACTTTGTAATCACTTTAATATTTTTAGTTTTGAAGGTGTTTATAATTTAGAATGTAAATACTATGAAAATGTTGGACTAATAGATTATTGCAAAGAAAATACTATTAAATTTGTATGCTATCAAGCTTTAAGACGAAATAATATTGCAAAAATGAATTATCCTTTTCTTTTAGAAATGTCAAAAAAATATAATAAATCTCAAAACCAAATTCTTCTTAATTGGATAATTAAAGAAAAAAAATTAAATACAATAATTAAAACCACTACATTAGAAAATATAGATAGCAACTTAGATTCATTAGATTTTATTTTAGATACTGAAGATTTAAAAATTTTAAATGATTTTCAAGATAAAAGATTTAACGATATTCAAATTGATTGGAAAAATCAAGGAGGTATTACTATTGATAAACTTGCTAGTCAATTTAAAATAGAATAATATATATGTTTAAAGCCGAGCGTCACTCGGCTTTAAACATCAGTAGGCTATGATACGTAGGCGTATTCCTTCTCATATCTTTTGGCTATAACCATAAGCATCTCATACACACCTTGAATTTCTGTCTTCTTCATCATCTTTCTTACAGACACATATGGATATGTATCCTTTGTACTTAAATCAAAAGCTTTTTTAAAATAAAAAGCTTCCTCTCCTTCCAAAGAATATCCTGCTTCTTCCCAATCTTTTCTCGTACATAATGCATTCTTGGGAATTTTTTTTATCTGTTGCCACTGATCATAGATTTCCTGCAACATTAATTCTGCTATTGAATTTTCGGATATCTTTCGCATAAGTTCCCCTACTGTTGTTACCTCACCAAAAGTTTTAAGATAATCACAGATATCTCCATAAATTGAAGCTGCTGAATCCCAAAAGATTCTATCTGTTACTCTCATTTCCTTTGGTAAGATTTCATAATGATATTCCATTATTT
>CATJZH010000109.1 GCA_949746285.1 uncultured Clostridia bacterium | reverse complement strand
TTGGATTTCTTTTAGGATTACTTAATTTGTTATTTTAAATATATATTATAAAAAGCACATCGCTAATGAACTAAACTATGTTTACCCCATTCTTGATGTGCTTTTAAACATTTATGGATTACATCTACTACAAGGTGTATAACCTCTTGCAATAGCTGAATTTTTATCTATAGCATTTTTGCTTTTTCTTAAATAACTACATCCACCACTATGGTATTTTTCTCCTGTATTTGTTATATAAACTGTATATGAATTTGACTGAGATGAACTTTCACTTCTAACTGTTTTTTTAGACTGAAATGCTGTAGCAGTTTTAGAAGTTTGCGTGCTAGCTGTAGAAGCAGCTTGCTGAGCTGCTGATTGCTTTGCTGCACTTAAATCTGTTACTTGTTTTTCTAATGACTGCTTTTGAGAATTTAAATCTGTTATTTGCTTTTCTAACTCAGACTTTTCTGATGTTAATTTATTTACCTGTTCTTCTATACTTTTTATATGTGCATCTTTATCTGAAATGCTTTTTTTAAGCTCTTCAATCTCCTTTTTCTCTTCTTGACTACCATTATTTACTTTGTTTTTTAACTCTTCATTCTCATTGTTTAATTCTTCAATTTGAGCTGATAAGCTTGATATATCATTATTTAATTTTGTAATCTGTGAGTCTGAATCTGATAGAGCCATACAAAATAGTAAAAAAACTAATACCGCTATTATGATATTTTTCTTATCTTTAAAAAATCTTTTTTTCTGTTTTGTTTCTTCTATTACTTCTTCATTCTCTTCATTTTTTTTCCATTATAATACCCCCAAACATATAATTTGAGAGCATTATATCATGTTATATGTAAGTGTCAAATTTTCGCCACTTTTCGACACTTTGGAATCTAATTATAAATATTAAAAGTAAAAAAATTGGGCAACTTTTCTTAAGTTAACCCAATTTTCATTTCAATTATTTTATAATCTTCTTTTTACCAATTCCAAATGCTTTTTTTATACTATATAGTACATTTAGTATTATTGTTAATATCATTATTCCCAATGTTGCTACTGGTAATATGTCTCCTGTTAATGGTGTTTTTTGTTCTACTGTTTGTGTTGGTTCTGATGCAGATGGATTATTGTTGTTTACTATATTATTATAAATATTTGTTATTTCAGTTGGTTTTTGCTCGTTTGGTGTGCTTGGTTTTTCTTCATTTGGCTTATTATCATTTGGTTTGTTTGGATTACTTGGTTCTTCTGGTTTTACTGGATCTTTTGGTTTCTCATCTGGTTTCTTATCTTCTACTTTTTCATAATAATATTTTACATATGTTGTTATTTCCACTGTTCCATCTGGTTTAGTTGTTACCTTCATCTCACCTTTTGTATTGTTTGTTGTTTCTACTAATTTGTAATTCTTAAATGTTTTTTCTACTGTTTCGTATTTATCTCCTTCATGTCCTTCTATTTTTTCTGTACTATCTTTTTCTGCACTTGTTTCTGGTACTATGTCCTTTAGTTTCTCTCCTGTTGCCTTGTCTATGTATTCTGCTACTACGTTTGCTTTTCTTATATAATAGTATACTACTATAGTCTCCCCTTTCATTTCTCCTTCTGCATTTACTGGTAGTTTTTCTTCTACTATATCATATCCTTCTAGCTCTTTTTTCTCTGTCTTATATGGATCATTCTCTTCTCCTTCTTGTACTTCTGTTTCTATTATTTCGCCTGTTTTTATATCCACATGTCTTTCTATTACTGTTGCTTTCTTTGTATAGTAGTATTTTACAACTATTTCTGATGATACTGTGCCATCCGGGTTTATTATTCTTATCATTGTCCCTTGTGCATTTTCTGGATACATTTCTTTTACTATTTCATATTTTTCAAATTTCTTTTCTTCTGTCTTATACTCTACTCCCTCTTGTCCTTTTATTACTTCTGTACTATCTTGTTCTTCATATGTTATATTTCCATTTTCATCTACTACTTCTACTTTTTCTAGTATTTTCTCTCCTGTTAATTTGTCTATGTATTCTACTCTTACTGTCATTCTTCTTACATAGTAGTATGTTACCTCTATTGCTTCTGCTGTCATTGTTCCTTCTGCATTTTCTGGTAATCTATCCGTTACTAGATAATACTCTTCATAATCATTTGGTAATATGTTATATGGTGTTCCTTCTGTTCCCTCATGTACTTTAGTATCCAATATTTCATTTGTTGTTACATCTATATGTTTTTCTATTACTCCTGCTGATACTTTTACATAATAGTAGTTTAGTATAATTTCTTCTTTTGTCATTGTAACTCGCTCTTGTTCTGGTTTTTCTACTAATACATATTCTTCAAAGTCTTTTGATATTGCTGTGTATATGTCTCCAACCTTTCCTTCTTCTGTTACTATTTCTAGTTTCTGTCCAGTTGTTTTATCTATGTAATTTACTGTTACTTTTGTGTTTTGTAAGTAATAGTAGATTACTTCAATTGTATCTCTTGTCATTGTTCCTTGTGTATTGTCTGTAACATCTACAAATGTATAGTTTGCTATTTCTTTCTGCTCTGTAGTGTAATCTTTTCCTTCGTATCCATCAATTGTTATTTCTGCCGCTAGTACTTTATTGTCTGAGTTATCTTCTGTTTCATCTTTTTCTAGATATTTTACTATTACTTTTGTATTTTTAGCATAATAGAATACTTTTTCTTGCTCTTCTTCTGTGAAAATTCCTGTTAATGTTTCTGGCTCTTCTACTAATGTATATTCTTCTATTTCTTTTTTGTTTTCTGTTATATCATATGGTTCATTTGTTTTTCCTATTTTTTCTACTGGTTCTTCTATTTCTTCGCCTGTTAGTTTGTCTATATATTTTACTGTTACTGTTCCTTCTTTTCTTACATAATATACATTTATTACATTTTCTTCTGAGTTTTCTGTTATTGTTAATGGTATGTTTTCTACTTTTTCAAATTTGTATCCTTCTTTTAGTTTTTCTTCATATGATTCTATTACTTCTCCTTTTACTGCTTCTTTTGCTACTATTGCTGTTTCATCTTTTATTCCGTCATAATAGTAATTTACTGTGTAATTATGCTTATTATATTTATAATAATAGATTACTTCTACAACATCTTTTGTCATTGTTCCTGATGTATTTTCTGTGCTTTCTACAAATGTATAGTTTTCTATTTCTTTTTGTTCTGTAGTGTAAGTTTTTCCTTCGTATCCTTCTATTGTTACTTCTTCTGATAATACCTTATTATCTGCATTATCTGCTGTTTCATCTTTTTCTAGATATTTTACTATTACTTTTGTATTTTTAGCATAATAGAATACTTTTTCTTGTGGCTCTTCTGCATAAGTTCCTGTTAATGTTTCTGGTTCTTCTACTAATGTATATCCTTCTATTTCTTTTTTGTTTTCTGTTACATCATAAGCTTCATTTGTTTTACCTGTTTTTTCTACTGGTGCTTCTATTTCTTCACCTGTTAGTTTGTCTATGTATTTTACTGTTACTGTTCCTTCTTTTCTTACATAATATACTTTAATTACATCTCCATTATTTATTACTTCTGGTACTTTTGCTGGTTCTGTTTTTTCAAATCTGTATCCTTCATATTTATCTACCATATTTATTTTTTCTTTGTTTACTTTTAGTGTATCTGGTTCTAATATATGTACATTCTTCGCTTCTACTTGTGTATCATCTTCTTGTTTTATTCCATCTTTATAGTACTCTACTGTATAACTTAATGGTTTTGTACTTCCATCATCTTTTATGTAATAAATGTTTATTACATTTTCTTCTACACTTATTGTTAAACTATCTTTATCACATGAATCATATTTGTATCCTAATATGTCTATTTTTTCATCTTCTGTTTGTATTTCTGTTCCGTATTCTACTTCACTTACTTGTTTTTGATTATGTAATACTTTATTATCTGTATTATCTTCTGGTGTCTCATCTTTTTCTAAGTAATTTACTACATAATCATATTTCTTTAATTTATAATAGTAGATTACTTCTATCTGTTCTTCTGTCATTGTTCCTGTTTTATTTTCTGGCTCTTCTACTAACTCATAATATTCTGGTATGTCTTCTACTTCTGTTGTTTCATATGGAACACTTACTTTTCCTTCTATTGTTACATCATCTGATACTTTTTCTTCTGTATATTCATATGTTCCATCTTCATTCTCATTTGCTTTATAGTAGTGTACTATTACGGATGCATCTTTTACTCTATAATAGTATGTTACTTCTATTGTTCCTTCTATATACTCTCCACTTGAGTTTTCTGGATATCCAGTTACTTCATAACCATCTACTACTTCTTGAGAAGGTTTTGTTATATATGTTTCTCCGACATATCCTGTTCTTACTTCATCTTCTACTATTCCACCTTCTTTTGATGGTACTTGTTCTTCTGTTCCTTCTTTATAATGATGTACTATTACCGTTCCTTTGGCTTTTTCATTTGTTATTTCTATTTCTTTTTCATTTTCTGTTTCTCTTGTTATTTCTATTTCTGTTACTGTATCTTCTGGTAACATGTATCCTTCTGGTGCTTCTATTTCTCTTATTTCATATGCTCCTACTTCTAATGTTACTTTTATTTTTCCTTCTGCATCTGTTGTATAAATTTCTTTTTGTTCGCCTTCCACTACTTCTATATCTTTTTTATTAATTGTAAATTTAGCTCCAGAAAGTAAAGTTTTCGCATCTTTTGCATATTTCTTTATTACTACATTTCTTTCTACTTTTCTATAGTAATATGTTACTATTATTTCTTCTTCTCCATATGTTCCCTCTGCATTTTCTGGTATTCCTACTAACTCATACTCATTATTTAATTCTTCATTTGAAATTGCTGTTGTTGTATATGTACTTCCTTGTTTTCCTGAAGCATTTATATCTTCTGCACTGCTTCCATTCTTTAGCAGTACTGGTGTGGCTGTTCCTTCTATGTAATGATGTACTATTAATGGTGTTTCTTTCTCTTCATAATAGTAACTTACTTCTATTAGATCCTCTGCAAAAGTTCCTATCGCATTTTCTGGTATTATGTAATTTTCTTCTGCATCTTTTATTAATTCATATTTCTCTAAATCTAATTTTGGAGTTGTTACATAATTATATCCTATTTTTCCTTCTAATAATTCGTCTTCTACAAGTTTTTCTTCTGTGTATTCATATGTTCCATCTTCTTTTTCTGTTGCTTTATAATGGTGTACTATTACTTTAGCTTTTTCACTATTTTCTATTGTAAACTCATGGTTTTCATCTGGTCTAAATTCTACTATTAATGGTTCTTCATTTATACTATATCCTTCTGGTGCTTTTGTTTCTGTTATTGCATATTTTCCAAATGGTATTTGTGTTACCCCTTGTCCATTACTATTTGTTTCTACTTCTGTATGGTATAACTCTGAATCATTTAATGTCACCTCTACACTATTTACTGTAAATTTATCTTCTCCTGATGATGTACTTGAATCTTTATAGTATCCCAAGTGCAAGTAATATATCTTCCCTCCTTGTAAAATAGTATTATAATCTTTTGCTTCTTGTATTCCACTTATATAAATAAGTCTTCCTGTAGTATCATTATATACTGGTCTTGTTCCATTTTCTGTTATCGTTACATATCCATAGTCATAGTTGCTCTGACTCGATATTTCTGCATTTACTGTTAGATTATATTTTCCAATATATTCGGTTAAATCAATTGGTATATATGAGTTGGCACAAGTATTATCTTGACCAATATTATTTGATTCATATCTTCCTTCATTTGCTATAAAATTATAACTTATCTCTTCTGCTTTATACATGTTTATACTATTTATATTTACTTTTGCTGGTATGCCTGTTCCATTATTATATCCTAAATGTAAATAATATTGCTTTCCTGCTTCTAAATATTTTACATAATCTTTTGTCATTTGAGTACTACTTATATACATAAACCTTCCTGTACTATTATTATATACTGGTCTTGTAGTATTTTCTGTTACTACTGCATATAAATATCCGCTTCCACCTGTATAGTCTGTTTCTGCATTTACCACTATTGCATACTTGCCTTCTTTATTTGTTAAATCTATTGGTATATACGAGTTTGCACAAGTATTTGGTACACTTATATTACTTGGTATATATTTTCCTTCTATTTCTTCAAAATTATAACTTATACCTGTTGCTTCATATAATTTTATACTATTGAATTCTATTTGATCGTCATTTTTGTCTCCGCTTCCATCTTTTCTATATCCTAAATGTAAATAATATGTTTTTCCCCCTTCTAATACTGCTGATGTATAATCTGTTGCTGATAAAGTTCCTGAAACATATAAAAATCTTCCATTTGAATTACTATATGATGGTGCAGATGTTGTTTCTGTTATTGTAGCATATCCAAAATCATAACTACTTTCACTTGATACTTGTGCATTTACTTCTACTGCATACTTACCTTCTTTTCCAGTTAAATCTATTGGTATATATGAATTTGCTGTTGTAGAAGATTTTCCTGCTGTTCCTCCATTAGCAAGTTGATATGTTTTTCCATTTGTTGGTATATATTTTCCATCTTGTTCTACAAAGTAATATGTTCCATTATTTGTTAATTCTCCAAACACATCTGTTACTTCTTTTTCCTTATTTACAGTACTGTATTCTTGTCCATTATTAGTTAAACTTCCTTGTATTTCTTCTTGCATTTCTTGATTTACTGCATCATAATTTTGTCCATTATCTGTCATAGTTCCTATTGCACTTTCTGGTTCACTTCTTTCTTCTATTTGGTCTAATTTAAATTCTGCTCCTTTTAATGGCAATTTTGTTTTACTATCTACTTTATTTATTGTTATTTTATTATCCTTTAATGAATATGTTACTTCAATATGTTTATCTTCTGTTATATTCTCTATTGTTTCTATTGTATAGCTTCCATCTTCATTTACTTCATATGGATATTCTTCTCCATTTATTGTAATTGAAATTATTTCATAATTTTCATCTGGTATCATTTTTATTTCTTTTGTACTACTATTACCATATTTTACTTTTTCATATGGTTTCATATCTTCTCCAGATATACTTCCACCTTTAATTCCATCTATTAGTCTTACTTTTGTTGTTACTTCAAATTCTTTTACTTTATTTTCCACTGTTAATTGTTCTACTTCTGGGGCACCACTTTCGGGATTAATTTTAAAAATTATTCCTATACAATCACTTGTTCCATTATCAGATTTTAATACTATTCCATTTCCTAAATTTATTTCTGAACTATAATATCCACCTACAATATATTTTCCACCTTCTATTTCTAATACTGAAGTTATATATCCAGAACCACCTACTCCTTTTGCCCACTCAATATTACCTATACTATCAGTTTTTATTACGTGTCCACCTCTCCTTAGTGCTATTCCGCCCCCTATATTTGTAATTTCATCTAACAAATCTATTCCTATTACATATCCTCCATCACTTGTTTCACATATTGGCATATATCCATAATTTCTGTACATTAACCACTTCTTCCATTCTACTTGATTATTACTATTGTATTTAATAATATATAATCCTGACTTTTCTATTATGTCATTTCCTAAATCTATATTTTTAGAATTGAAATCTACTCCTATTACATATCCCCCATCACTTGTTTCATATACTGATTTTACAGAATCATAAGAATCTCCTCCTAATGCCTTAGCCCACTCAATACTATTGTCTGATGTATACTTTATTATTAATCCATCACTACTACCATTACTATTTATTATAATTCCATTTCCTAAATCTAAACTCTCTGAATTAAGAGTTCCTCCTACTATGTAGCCTCCATCCTTTGTTTCACACACTGAATTAATACTTGCAGATATTCCATATACCCATTCTGCTATTCCATCATTACTATACTTTAATATCATAGATCCTGAATCTTTTAGTACTATTCCGTTTCCAAAATCTATATTTGTGGTATCACAATATCCTGCTACTAAATATCCACCTTCACTTACCTTTGATATTCCATATACAGCTGTTCCTACCGTTCTCGCCCATTCTATCTCTTCTTTACTATCATATTTAATTAGCATTCCTGTATTTCTACCTTTAGCTTCTAATACTACACCATTCTTTAAGTCTAAATTCCCCTCAAAATATCCTCCTATGACATATCCCTCATCTTCTGTTTTTAATACACTTGTTATAATAACATCATCTATTCCTTCTATTTTTCTCGCTTCTTTTGTTATTACTTCTGGAAATTCTACTTCTTTAAATTTAATTACCATTCCATCAGAAAATCCTTTATAACCATCTACCCATAAGTCTACTCCATCTCCCAGATTTATCGCTGATCTACGATTTCCTCCTGCTAGATATGCTTCTGTATTATTCATTGATGCTAATGAATTTATATAATCACCATTTACTCCTCCTATTGTTCTTGACCATATTGCTTTTCCTTCATTGCTATACTTAATTATCATTGCTGCTGCAGAAAAATCTCCATTTTTAATTAAGAAAACATCGTTTCCTAAATCAAATTTACCATGCGATTTAAAATATCCTCCTACTATTATTCCTCTATCTGAAGTTTCACATACAGTTCTTACTTCATCAATTCCATTTCCTCCTATTTCATGTGCCCATTTTGCGTTTCCATCAGCTCCATACTTAATTATCATTCCATCTGAGCAAGGATGTCCATAAGAATCAGTTCCTCCGCTATTTTTTAACATTACATTATTTCCTAAATCAATATCTGCTGATTTAAAATATCCTCCTACTATAAATCCATTATCACTTGTTGACACTATTGTATTTATTTCTTCTTCATAAGTACTTCCTATCTTCTTAATCCATTCCAATTCACCTAAACTGCTATATTTCGCTATCATTCCATCTGTACTACCATTACTTGTCAATAATACTTCATTTCCTAGGTCAATATTTTCCTCAAAATATCCAGCTGCTATATATCTCCCATCTGAAGTTTCACTTACTGATTTTATTTCATCATACCCAATTCCACCTATAGATTTTGCCCATTCTAATTCGTCTGAACTACTATATTTTATTATCATTCCATCTGACTTTTTAGCCCAATATTGTCCTTTTTCACTATTATTTGTCAATGTAATTCCATTTCCCAAATTAATACTATCAGATTCAAAATTTCCTCCTACTATATATCCTCCATCTTTAGTTGATATTATTGAATTTATTTTGTCGTCATAAAAATTTCCAATCTTTTTAGCCCATTTTTGTCTACCTTCACTATCATATTTAATTACTACAACATCATAATATGATCCATTACTACTAGAATTTCTAATATTAATTCCATTTTCTAAATCAATTTCTGCAGATTTGAAATTTCCAACTACTATATAATCACCATCTTCAGTTACTGCTATTGATGTAATTTCATCATCCTTATTTCCTCCTATTACTTTTGTCCATTCAATCTCGCCATAATAATTATATTTAATTATTATTCCATCTTCATCACCATTACTATCTAATACTATTCCATTTCCTAAATCTAAACTTTTTGAAGAAAAATAACCTCCTACTATATAAGAACCATCTAAGCTTACAGCTACTGAATTTATTGAATTATTACCACTTTCTTCTTTTTTTCCAATAGATTTTGCCCACTCTGCCTGCACTCCTATTTTTCCTTCTCTACTTGCTCCAATTCCAAAATAATGTGTTTGATTATTTAAATCATATTTTTCAGGTGCTTGTACTTCCACTGCTTTATAAAATCCTTCTTGTAAATCTGCTGTTATTTCTCCATTTGCATCTGTTGAAATTGTATAATATTCTCTTCCATTTATTATTTCTTTTGTTCCAATTGTTTCACCTTTGCTATTTTTAGCTGGCACTTCACCTTCATCTACATTGTATATAGCAAATTTTATGTTTGCTAACAATTCTCCTGTTTCTCCATCCTTTTTAATTAATTTAAATGAAGGACTGTCTTCTACTATTACTTTTACTGTATTTTCTTCTACTGTATATGTTTTTGCTGTTTGTCCCTCTACTAGCTCTTCTACAAATTGTAAACTTCCATCTTTACTTTCTACTTTAAATGTTATGTCTTTTACCTTTGCATATCCTTCTGGGGCTAATACTTCTTTTAATGTATATGTTTGGTCTATATCTTTTTCTTGATCATATTGATATAAATCTGAAATAGCTATTTTTCCAGATTCATCTGTTATATATTCTCCGATTTCTTGTGTCCCCTTACATAGCTTGAATTTTGCTCCTGCTAAATATGTTGTATCCTGTGTATTGTCTCCATTTTCTCCTTCTGCTTCTGATGTTTCAACATTTGTTACTTTCTTTATTTTTGTTATTTCTAAATTATATGTTGGTACTTTTTCATCTTCTAATTTTATATTTATTGTTGGTATACTATCTTCTTCTGTTACTTCTTGGTTTGCTATATTTCCTTCTAATATCTCTGCTGTATATTGTCCATCATTATTTACTACCTTAAGCTTCACTGGGCTTGCTAAATAATACCCATCAGCTTTTACTTCTTCTAACGTGTATTCTTCATTTACTAATATTCCTTTTACTGTTATTTGTCCTTGACTATTTGTTGTTATTACTCTTCCTTTTTCTGGTAATGTTCCTCCTCTTATTCTATATTTTACTCTTGATATTTTGTTGTCTGTTCCTTGCTCTACTTTTGTTATTTTTAATGTCGCTTTTGCTTCATCTTCTACTTTTATTCTTACTTTATAGCTTTCTCCATCTTCTTTTTCTACTGCTATTTCTTCTCTTGGTGTTCCACTCAGTTTTTCTATACTTAGCTCTCCTGTTTCTTTATTTACATGACCAATAAACCTGATAACATCTTCATTTATTTCATAGTCATCTGGTACTTTTATTTCTCTTATTTCATATGTTTTTTCTGCATATAGTTTTGTTATTCCTAATACTCCATTTGAGTTTGTTACTCCTGTTTTTGTTTCTCCTTCCCCTTCTGTTCCGTCTTCATTTACGATTATTTCTTTAAAACTATATGTTGCTCCTGATACTAGCTTGTCTTTTCCTGTTTGATATTTTTCTAATTCTAAATCATATTTTTCTGCTATTCTAAATCCTAATTTGTTTGGCTCTGTTTGTGTTCTATATTTTCCATTTTCTGTATCTAAACTAAAGTATACTCCATGATGACTATATGCTACTTGATTAAATTCTAATCCATTTGGTATTTCTACTGTATAGTTAAATACAAATTCTTTGCCTGTTGGCATTACATAGCTTCCTAAGTCTATTATAAATGACTTTATATTATCCCAATTCTCTACATTTTCTTTTGTCTTCCATCCATTTTCTTCTTTTGCTAAATCTCTATCTGGATTTTCATTTTCTGAATAATATACTTTTGCATGTTCTTGTAGTTCTTCTGGTACTATTATTCCTGTATCTTGCATTTTTGTTGTAAATGTACTTCCTAAATCTGAACTACTTATTACATATGTGTTGCCTTCAAATGGTATTTTTCCTAATACTTTTATATCACTTATTGTACTTGCATAATTATTTTTTATTTGTACTCCAATTTCTGCT
>CATJZH010000108.1 GCA_949746285.1 uncultured Clostridia bacterium | reverse complement strand
GTAAAATACTTGGATAAAGAAACAGGAGAGAAAATAGCAAAATCAAAAGTAGTAGAAGGACAAGTGTTTGAGAGCAAAGTAACAGAAACAGCAATTGAAATAGAAGGATATAATAAAGATGGGCAAACAGAAAGAACAATTGTAATAGATGTTAATAATAATGAAATAAAATTTTATTATATAAAACGAAAGGACTTAAGTTATAAAGTAAATTACTTAGAAAAAGGAACAAATGCAGAAATAAAGGAATCAAAAGTAGTAGAAAATCAAACATATGGAGTAGAGATAAAAGCAGCAGAAGAAGTAATTGAAATTGCTGGATACAAATATGACAGTAGTGATAAAGAAAGCATAACAATAGAGGTAGGAGAGAATATATTAAATATTTATTATACAAAAGTAAGTGGACTAATTTATAAGGTAAATTATTTAGAGAAAGAAACTAATATAAGTATATATCCATCTAAAATTGAAGGCGGGCAGACAGTGGGAAATTTAATAACTGCAGAAAAAGAAGTAATTGAAATAGAAGGATATAAGTTTGATAGTACAGATAAAGAAAGCATAACGATAGAGGCAGGAGAAAATATAATAAATCTTTATTATACAAAACACAATGATTTGAGTTATACAGTAAAATATATAGATGAAGAAACAGGAAAAGAAATTGCAAAAACAATTACAAAAACAGGCCAGACATTTGGAGATAGTATAACAGAGACAGCAATAGATATAGATGGGTATAATAATGATGATGCAAGAGAAAAAACAATTGTAATAGATATTCAAAATAATGAAATAAAATTTTATTATACAAAGCGAAAAGATTTAAGTTATACGGTAAATTACTTAGAAAAGGAAACAAATAAAGAAATAAAAGAAACAAAAATAGTAGGAAGCCAAACATATGCTACAGAGATAAAAGCAAGTGATGAAGTGATTGAAATTGACGGATATACTTATGAAAGTACAGATAAAAATAGTATTAAAATAACAACAGGAAAAAATGTATTGAATGTTTATTATATTAAAAATGATGATTTATCTCATAAAGAGTCACTAGGAGTGAGAGAACAGCATATAGACATAGACACAGGAAAAATACTTGAAGAAAGGGTATATAATGGCTATGAGGGAGATACATACAAAACGGCAAGTAAGATATTTAAAAATTATAATTTGGTAGAAAATATGTTACCAGAAAATGCAGAAGGAACTATGACAATAGAAGAAATAGTAGTAAAATATTATTACAAAAAGATAGTAGCTAAACCAGATACAGTCAACACAAATAGAGAAGATACTATAAATATGGTTCATGATATGGGTGTAGAGAATAATATTAATATAATCAATGATGAAATAATAAATGAACAATTGAATATCAAAACACCAAATACAGGAGATACAGAACCAGTAGTAGCAATAAGTATGTTAATATTAGTATGTATTACAAATTTGTGTCAAATAAGTATTATAAACCCAAAAAGAAGAATCAGGAAAAACAAAGGAAAGCACGCAAAATGAAGAAGATTTGATAAATAAAAAAGATTCCTATTATGGAATCTGAAAGTAAAAATTCCAGCGAAAGTTTAATCGCTGGAATTTTTATTATATTAAAGAATAGTAAAAGCTTCTAGTGTTTCATTAACGATTTTTGTATAATTATTTAAATTTTCTAAAGGAAATTCTATATCAAAAATGTAATAGCCATTTTCAGACTCTAACCAAACAACTTGTAAGTAATAAGGGGTATTAGTTTTAGAGTCTAAATAATGAAAACTATATGTATAAGCTGTTTTATCTTTTACAGTAAATTCAGTTACATCAGAAAGGTTAGAATAACTTGTGTATTCTTCTATGTAAGAACGTAAGTCAGAAGATACAATAGAAGATAAAGTTCTATTTTCAATAAAATCTTGATGTGAGATGAATATATTTAAATTGCTAGGGGACCTAAGTTCAATTAAATAATCTCCAGAAGGCTTGTACCTAGATAACTCATATTGTTTAGATAGTTCAATACTTATGGTGTTATTATTATCATAAAAAATTGCATTTGGATTTTGAGAATCTACATTAATAGGTTCTTTTTTATTAGTCATTTCAGAGACTAGGTCTAAAATCATAATTACAATGAACAATATTAGAATAATAGCTAGTGCAATTTTTTTTATATTCAATTTCTTTCTATATTCAAAAATTTCGTTCATGCTTTTCTCCTTTACTTTTATATATTATACAACTTTTTTGGTATTTATCAAGTATTTTTATATATACATTATTTTAAAAGAAAGACTATGCTGTTATAATGTAAAAAGAGAGGGGGTGACATTAGATGAAATCCTAGGATGATAATTGAGGTCAGATTTATAAAATTTAAATTTCTTAAAACTCTATTTTTTTTATTCTGTAGAGTTAAAAAAATCCAAAAAAATAATTAAAACTTCATAACCCTTAAATCCCTAAGAAAAAATTAAAAAACTGCTTGACTATGTATTTAGTAAGGTATATAATATTATGGTAAATTTGGGAGATTAGCTCGTTTTTTCTTTCAAAAATAATATTACAAAATGTTAATAGGAGGAATTGAATAAAAGCGGAACTACTTCAAAATGGCATTTTTTGGCAGGGATGTCTTTTTTTAGTAACAACCTTTTATTGCAAGAGGGACCTATTAAATATTTTATATATTCAACCTGCTAAATATAAAAAAAAGGTGGGAATTTATTTTGAAAAAAATAAAAGTAAAAGATGTTGTACATGAAAAATGTGTACGTAAAACTTTTTCTAAAATAGGTGACTTTGTAGAAATACCTAATTTATTAAAAGTTCAAAAAGATTCTTATAATTGGTTTATTGAGGAAGGATTAGGAGAAGTATTAAAAGATATTTCACCTATAATTGATTATTCAGGAAACCTAGTATTAGAATTTTTTGATTACTATATGGAAGACAAAACAAAATATTCATTAGAAGAATCAAAAGAAAGAGATGCAACATATTCAACAAGATTACACGTAAAAGTTAGATTAATTAATCGTGAAACAGGAGAAATAAAAGAGCAAGAAATATACTTAGGTGATTTTCCACTTATGACTGAAAGCGGAACATTTGTTATAAATGGAGCTGAAAGAGTTGTAGTAAGTCAGTTAGTTCGTTCACCAGGTTGTTATTATGATTCAAGCTATGACAAAACAGGAAAAAAACTTTATACAGGTGCAGTAATGCCTATAAGAGGAGCTTGGATAGAATATGAAACAGATAGTAATGATGTATTCTGGGTAAGATTAGATAGAACAAGAAAATTACCAGTAACATCATTATTAAGAGCAATAGGATTAGATACAGATGAAAAAATAATAGACTTCTTTGGAGAAGAAGATAAATTATTAGCAACAATTGCCAAAGACCCAGTAAAAACAGCAGATGAAGCATTAATAGAAATTTACAAAAAATTAAGACCAGGAGAACTTCCAACAGTTGATGCTGCTAGAAATTTATTTGATGGATTATTTTTTGATAATAGACGTTATGATTTATCAAAAGTTGGTAGATACAAATACAACAAAAAATTAAGTTTAGCATCAAGAATAGTAAATCATATAGCATATGAAACAATAGCAAATCCAGAAACAGGCGAAGTTTTTGTAGAAAAAGATGAAAAAATATCAAGAGAAGTAGCAAAACAAATCCAAGATTCTGGAATAAATGTAGTATATGTAAACATAGAAGGTAAAAAAGCAAAAGTTATAGGAAATGGAACTGTTGATATTAAGGCATATATAGATCCTAAAATTGCTGAAGAATTAAAAATTAAAGTAGATGTTAATTATGCAGTATTACAAAATATATTAGAAACAGCAAAGAATGATAAAGATCTTAAAAAAGCATTAGATGAAAGAATGGAAGAATTAGTTCCAAAACATATTGTTACAGAAGATATATTATCATCAATAAACTACTTATTAAACTTAGAATACAATGTACTTATATCAGATCCAGCAAAACCAAAATTAGGATATATAGATGATATAGATCATTTAGGAAATAGACGTATTAGATGTGTTGGAGAATTATTGCAAAATCAATTTAGAATTGGTTTAACAAGACTTGAAAGAGTAGTTCGTGAAAGAATGACTCTACAAGACTTAGATGTAGTTACACCACAAAGTTTAATAAATACAAAACCAATTACATCATCAATAAGAGAATTCTTTGGAAGTTCTCAATTATCACAATTTATGGATCAAACAAATCCATTATCAGAATTAACACATAAAAGAAGAATTTCAGCATTAGGGCCTGGAGGACTAACTAGGGAAAGAGCAGGTTTCGAGGTTAGAGATATACATTATACACATTATGGT
>CATJZH010000107.1 GCA_949746285.1 uncultured Clostridia bacterium | reverse complement strand
ATTTTAAGTCCTGTGCGTCTGCCAGTTCCGCCACATCTGCATTTTTAACTGGCATTGTCTTGCGACATTTAAGATTATACTACTTTATTGCATTGCTTGTCAAGAGTTTTATTTCATTTTTTAAATTTGTTTTTATGTTTTAAATATATAACTTATGAAATCGCTCCTATATTTCTATCATTAACAATCAAAGGTCGGACAACTCCGACCTTCTATCTCAATTATACATTTTTTGATTTGATATCTTGTAATTCAAATCTATATTTTTGTTCTACATTTGGATATTTTTCCCTATCTACTTCTGACATAAACATGTCATATGGTCTTATATATAATTTTCCATCTCCATAAAGACCTCTATATACTATATACTTTTCTTTTGTCTCACTATGTATTGCAACATCTTCTACTATATAATAATCTCCTTTAAAATGCTTATATATTCCTTTTATTTTAACTTCCATTTTTCTAATCCTTTCCATTTATTTTAAATAACTTAAATATTTCTACTATAACAATTGGAGAAAGTACTAATATAATAATTTCAAATATATGTTCTGCTGGTAATAATTCTAAATTAAATATTTCTCTTAATGGTTCTGTAAGTAATATTACAAACATTAATGCTGCTGATACAAAGTTAGCTAATATTAATTTTCTATTATTAAATACTTTTGTTTTAAATAATGATTTATGATTATTTCTTATATTAAATACATGTACTAATTCAGAAAGTGCCAATACATAAAATGCCATTGTTTGTCCTATTCTCACTTTAGTTTCTGCTGCAACTCCCTCTGTACTCAAACCTACAATAAAAGCTATTAAAGTTAATACCCCTATCATTATACCTTGATAAATAATTCTCCATGTCATTCCTTTTGTAAATATTCCCTTATCTTGCTTTATTGGTTTTCTCTTCATTATATCTGGGTCTGCTGGATCAACAGCTAATGCTAATGCTGGTAATGAATCTGTTACTAAATTTACCCATAATAAATGTATTGGTAATAGCATTTCTATTAGTCCTATATCTATTCCGAATTTACTTGATAAAATAGGTGTTATTAGTATTGCTAAAAATAGAGTTACTATTTCTCCTATATTGCTTGATAATAAGAATTGTATTGCCTTTAATATATTATCATATATACGTCTACCCTCTTCTACTGCAGATACTACTGTTGCGAAGTTATCATCTGTTAAAATTACATCTGCAGCTTCTTTTGCAACATCTGTTCCTACTACTCCCATTGCACACCCTATATCTGCTATCTTTAGTGATGGAGCATCATTCACACCATCTCCTGTCATTGCAACAGTTTCTCCATTTTCTTTCCATGCCTTTACTATCCTTACTTTATGTTCTGGAGATACTCTTGCATAAACAGAATATCTTCTTACATTTTTAGTTAATTCTTCTTGACTCATTTCTTCAAGTTCTAACCCTGTTATTGCTTCTTTTTCATCTTTTAAAATTCCTAATTCTTTTGCAATAGCTGTTGCAGTAATTTTATGGTCACCTGTAATCATAACTGTTTTTATTCCTGCTGTTATACATTTTTTAACAGCTTCTTTTGCTTCTTCTCTAGGTGGATCAATCATTCCAACCATTCCTATAAAAGTAAGACCTGTTTCTAATTTCTTTATATCTTCATCAGATAATGTATGATTTATTATTTTATATCCAGAAGCTAAAACTCTCAAAGCACCTTCTGCCATTTTTTTATTACAGTCTTGAATTCTTTGCTTATAATTATCTAAACCTGATTCTACCTCACCATTTTTTTGATATGATGTACAACAATTTAATAACTCATCAACTCCACCTTTTGTATATACAATAAATTTCTCTCCAACTTTATGAACAGTTGTCATTAATTTTCTGTCTGAATCAAATGGAATTTCAGCAATTCTTGGATATTTTTCTAAATTGAAGTTTAAATTATTTCCCATATCTATTAAGGCTGTTTCAGTTGGATCTCCTGTTAAAGTTCCATCTTCAGCTGTCTTAGTATCATTACAAAGCATATTTGCTTCAAATAATAATTTTAGTTCTTCATTAAAATCTTTTATTTCTTCTAAGTTTATTAATTCCCCATTAACAAATACTTTCTTTACTGTCATTTTATTTTGTGTTAATGTTCCAGTTTTATCTGAGCATATAACAGAAGCACTACCTAAGGTTTCAACTGCTGGAAGTTTTTTTACTATAGCATTTTTCTTTACCATTCTTTGAACACCAATAGCTAAAACGATTGTTGATACTGCTGCTAACCCTTCTGGTATAGCTGCTACTGCTAAAGATACTGCTGTCATAAACATATTAAGTGGTGCCTTTCCATATAATAATCCAACTACAAAAATTACTGCACATATTACTAATGCTACAATTCCTAAAGTTTTTCCTAAATTATTCAATTTTACTTGAAGTGGTGTTTCTTCATCTTCTGTTTCATTTATCATTTCAGCAATTTTACCAACTTCTGTTTTCATTCCTGTTTCAACTACTATACCTTTTCCTCTACCATATGTTACTAAACTAGAAGAAAATAATAAGTTTTTTCTATCTCCAAGTCCTATATTCTCATCTTCAATAGTATCTGAAATTTTATCTACTGGAACAGATTCTCCTGTTAAAGCTGATTCTTGCGATTTTAAATTTACAGCTTCTATAATTCTTAAATCTGCTGGTATAAAATCACCAGTATCTAATACAACAATGTCTCCTGGTACTAAATCTGCAGATTGAACAACTGTTAATTTTCCATCCCTTATTACTTTTGCAACATGACTACTAAGCTTTTGCAAAGCCTCTAAAGATTTTTCTGCTTTACTTTCCTGTGCCACACCTATAATAGCATTAACTATAACTACTATTAAAATTATAAAAGTATCTGCTATTCCTTCTCCCTGCTGTATTCCTACAATTCCTGAAACAATTGCTGCAATTATTAAAACAATAATCATAAAATCTTTAAATTGCTCTAATAATTTTGTAAGTAATGATTTCTTTTGTTTTGCTTTTAATTCATTTCGTCCATAAGTTTCATATCTTTTTGAAACTTCATCTGAGGTTAAACCATTTTCTACATCTGTATTTAATTTTTGTGAAACTGACTTTACAGATAAGTTAAACCATTTTTCTCCCATTTTAATCCTCCCTTTATATTATTTTATAAAATACTATTTTTATTAATCTTTTTACAGTTTATATCTAAAAAGAGACTTTTAAAGAAACAATATTTTATTTATTGCTTCTTTAAAAGTCTCACTCCTTAATAAAAAGGTTACTAACCAGATATTTTAAATATCGAGATTGTTGATTAGTGTTTATAGCTACTCCCTTTTAAATATAATTGAATTATACTAAATAGATTTTATTTTGACAAGCATTTTTTAGAAAAATATTCCTAGTTTATTTAGAAAAGTTATCAAAACTAATAATATTGTTTTGCCTTCCATTTCTTTGCTCTTCATAATCTTCAATTGCTTTTTTTACTGTTTCTGGTATCGCTTCACTTTTCTTACATTCTCCAAATTCATCTAAAGTAATTCCTCCAATAAAAGTATGTTCATCACTTTTTAATTCTGCCTCTTTTAATTTTTGATTAGTAAAGATTTCTCCTAAAGTTAAATTTAATCCTGCAAATTTCTTATCTAAAAAGTATTGCACCAAATTTTTACCATCTGCCCAAAATACTACATCTTTAAAAATAAATGGACTTACAAATTGTATAGGTTCGTCTGGATTTACTCTTGCTCCTTTTGCTTCACCGATTTGTACATCCCCTATATAAGCATATTTATTATCCTCAGTTCTTATTACCTTTTCAGGTTCATATCTGTAGTATAAAGCATCATTATTTATACCTGCAAAATTAACATTTTTTCCTCTTTCTATCCAACAATTTTGTTTGGCCACTACCATGCCACCGCCTAAATCTATTTCTACAGAATCCTTATTTCTCATAAGTTCTTGTTTTTTTACTTCTTCTCTTTCCTCAAGTAAAAATTCCTCTATATCAGGACTTGTATCACTATTAAAATTGAATTTTCCATTTTCTTCTTTTTTCATTTTTCCTAAAACAAAATCAGGCTTTCCAAAATATAAACAATGTCCATCTAAAGGTTTAACTTCCTCTCCTATTTTAGAATAGTATTCATCACGTACTCTTTGGGCATTCTGCTCTGAAAGCATTTCTTGAAATTTCATATTTCCATCATAACTTGCTACAATCTCTGATAATGGAACATTAGACTCTATCACTCCAATCGCATTATCAGCTCCTGGAATTAGACCTCTATAAATAAATCTATTATTTTGGAAGTCTTCTCTTATCACAGTTACAGCAATATAGCTTGAACCTGTTTGTAAATATGGATTTCTAACATAATAATCCCTAAGCTCTCCATTTGCATCTCTATGTAATTGAATTGTTTTATCATCATCAGGGCTTATTCCTTGATTTAATATTCTTGCTTTTAATAAGACTAGATTTCTTTTAAATTTCTCTATAGCTTTAGCTCTGTTATAAGATTTTTCTTCTTTTTTAGTTCTTTCTATAATTTGCATAATTAAGTTTTCCTTCATTTTCCTACTCATTTATAATTTGATAATTTCATTATTATTTAAACTCCCATACAGAATAATATGAATTTCCACTAGTATATACACCTTTATATTGGTTGCCATTATAGTATATAATACATGACCCCATTTGGTCTTCCCTGTAAAATCCTATTTCTTCCATATACTCATCTAATATATCATTACTCGTTTTGTTATTTCGTCTTGACTCAGCTATCATAATCTTATATGGTTCATTCTGAATAACAGTATACTGTTTTTTAGTAAACAATATTTTTGCCAAACCTGAAAAAGATGAAAAAAAGTTATATGTATGAAACTCGTGATTTGAAATAAGCATACTAACTATAACTAAAAATAATATAACTGCAATAACTGCTATAATTTTTTTCATATAATAACTCCATTTGAATATTATTTATTTTACTGACATTTTTGGTGCAATAGTGATAGTTATCTACAACTTTTCACAAAATTAAGTAATCAGGTACATATAGTACTGACTTCATATCTAAATTATATTATATATTTCGTAATTGTTCAAATAATTTTAATCTTTTTTCATCAAAAACTATTGAACTATCATTTTTCTTTATCATATCTATCACATCATCTATATCAAACCATTTTACTTCCGATAATTCTTCCTTTTGTATAATAAAATCTTTTTCATTTAAATTTGATTTAATATAGTAAAAATAAGTAATATGTGAATTCGAATCTATTATTGTAAATTCTCTTTCACCAAATTGATGTAAATCATCCTTTAATATATCAAGTCCAACTTCTTCTTTTATTTCCCTTAAAATTGCATCTTCCAAACTTTCATAAGCATCTACATGTCCAGTACATAAAGCCCATTTATTTGGATTAAATCTTTTGTTTGCACTTCTTTTTTGAAGTAAAACTTGCTTTTTGTCATTTATAATAAAGACAGCAACTTCATTATGCAATAAATTTTTATTATGGGCTTCTTCTTTATCTATGATTTGTCCATTAAAATTCCCATTTTCATCAACTATTTGTATTAATTCCATTTTCTTCTCCTAAAAATTTTCTTTTTTAATGCAAAAAATCAACTTCTTCCCGAATTTGATACTATATGTTTAAATCTAACAAAAGTTAGAATAGATTGCTTGGTGGTGGAGGTGGTGAGAGTTGAACTCACGTCCAATAATTCTTCCAAATAAACTTCTCCGAGTGCAGTTTATTATAAAAATTCCTTTAAATATTCCTAATAAACAAAGTTTATTTAAAGTATCTCTTAAAAAATCCCATTAGTATAAAGAGAATATACTAACTTCGTTTCCTACTAATCGTCGCCTTATCTTAAGCCGTAGGTTGCAAAAGTAAGACGTCGCTGGCTTAGGCAGCGAATGCTAATTCTTTATTATCAGCGTTTATATTTATTGTATGCCTTTTATAGTGGCCAGGCATCTCCACTACTCGCTATTTATCCTTCTAAATTACTGTCGAAACCAAATACACCCCCATATTTAAATAGTATATGCAAAAAGTATTGTATATACTATTTAATATTATACAATACTTCTTTTTTTTTCACAAGTAAATATTTTCCTATCTTGGATCATCATCATGTGGATCAAATAATCCATTAATCATTCTTTCCAAAACAGTATTTCCTTTTCCATTATTTATAATTCTAGTCATTTCCTGAAAATTACTACTATTTCCTCCATATGTATCTTCCCAATATTTATTACTTATCCCATTCATTCTTCTTATATAATCCAAATATTTATCAGAAAGTTCTGGTTGTTCATTAATATCGTCTTTCAAACTAATATCTGATTTTTCAATATCTAATCCTATTTCATTTTTTAAAAATTCATAAACTCCTATATAGTCATTATACTCAAACTCTTTTATTACTTCTTCGGGTGCTATAAAATCTGGAATTAAATATTCATTTTCATCATGATCTTCTTCTGTTCCAAAAAATTCCTTTAAACCTACTGGACTTATTATTCTATAAGCATCTTCTGGTTTAACTCTTAAAACATATATGCTTCCAGAAATGTTTCTATTTAAATCTAAATCTGTATATTCAGCAACTATAGTAATATCTGTAGTAGTCGATATAAATCTTTCTCTTCCTTTTAAACTTTGCTGACTTGCAATAAAATCTGCATTTTCTGAAGGATGTTCTTTTAAATATTGCTCTACATTTTTCTTATCTTTTGAATATGGATATGAAAAGAATCCGCTCATTTGACCTCGTCTGCTTCCTCTTAATAAATACAAATACCCATCTTTTATAAATTTACTGTTATGAGGCTTTATTCTATTCAATTTTAGATTTTTACTTCTTTTAGGATATCCATTTTCTCTTAAAACTTTATATACACTTTCTTCTAATTCTTCACCAACTTCTACCTCTGCAAAAACTTTTTCCCTACTAAATAAATCTTCTTTTGATTTGTTATTTTTTATATGGAATAACAAATCTGTATTTTCAAGAGACTCACAAGCAAATTTTATTAATCTTTTTGATTCATCAAAATATAACATTTCTGGATCTAATGAATCAGATAACATTGGTATAACTTCTGGAAATCTTACTCTATCTAACTTATCTGCATCTTTAACATAGTTTAGAAAAATTCTATATCTTTCTTTTTCTTCTTCTGTTTTATTTAAACTTGCTATTGCCATTTCATTTTCTGAACCAGATTTACAATGCTGTATAATAAGAAACTTTATTAAATCTTGTTCATCATCTGAAAATTCATCTAATTCATCAGTAAAATTCTGAACTGCTCTTTCTCCATGGCATTTATCTTCAAAATCATGTATTCTACCACTATCATGATAAATTATTGATGTAAGAATTATTTTTCTTTCTCTTTCTGAAAGTTCTTTTCTTAAATTCATAATCATTGCTGCATTTAATAATACCCTTTGAGTATGAGTTACATCATGATCACCTAAGCTAAAACGCTTTCTTCTTTCAAAAGTTCGTGATATTGCTCTTATAGTTTCATCAAACATATTATCTTTTTTTAACATATTTATTCCATCACGAAGATTTATTTGTTTTTTATTATATGTTCTTAAAAATTTTCCAACTCTTGTTTCTGGAGCACATACAACTCTTTCTACTTCACCTACCTCTTCCTTTCCCTCACTCCAAGCTTCAACTATATCTGTTAATCCTTCGCAAATAAAATCTAACGCTTCTATTTCAATATGTTTATTTTTCAATTTTCCAGACTTTAAATCTCTTAAAAATTCTTGAATATGTTTATTTTCTTTTTTCATTCTAGATTTTATAAAATTTTCTAGATCATCTATTTCGTCTTGTGTAAGTGTATTTAAATTTGTTTTCATTTGAAACTTCCCTTTCCTTTTACCTGGTTAACATAAATATTATACTATATATATTGCTTTTTTTCAACAAAAAATCTTTTTAGATTGATTTTTTATTTGTT
>CATJZH010000106.1 GCA_949746285.1 uncultured Clostridia bacterium | reverse complement strand
TCATAAAAAATGAAGCTAAATCCATAAATACTTTAGATTATATGGATAGAGTTATATCAACAGGAAATACAACAGCATATTTAAAAATAGCAGAGGGTTGTAGCAATAAATGCACATATTGTGCAATTCCATATATAAGAGGCCCATTTGTAAGTAGAAAAATGGAAGATGTTTTAGAAGAAGCAGAAAAGTTGGCTAAAAATGGAATAAAAGAATTAATAGTTATAGCACAAGATACAACAAAATACGGAATAGATTTGTATGGGAAACCTTGTTTAGCAGAACTACTTGACAAGCTATGTAAAATACAAGGATTTAAATGGATTAGATTTTTATATGCATATCCAGAAAGTATTACAGATGAGCTTATTGATGTTGTTAAAAGGAATGATAAAATTTGTAATTATTTTGATATACCGTTGCAACATTTTTCAGATAAAGTTTTGAAAAGAATGAACAGAAAGAGTGATAGTAATAGTATTAGAAATACTATTCAAAAAATTAGAAAAGAAATACCAGACGTAATTTTAAGAACAACAATGATAGTAGGTTTTCCAGGAGAGACAGAAGAGGATTTTTTTGAGTTATATGAATTTGTAAATGAAGCAAAATTCGAAAAATTAGGAGTATTTAAATATTCAAAAGAAGATGGCACTCCAGCAGCTAAAATAAAAGAACAAATACATTTTAAAACAAAGCAAGCAAGACTTGACAAAATAATGAAATTGGAAAAACAAATTTCTAAAATTAAACTAGAGGAAAAAATAGGAAATACATATGAAGCTGTAGTAGATGGATTTTCAGATGACAATAAATATATATGTGCTAGAAGTTATATGGATATTCCAAATGAAGATGGAACAATTTTTATAAAAAATGATGGAAAAGTAAAAGTGGGCGATTTTATTAATTGTGAAATAATACAAATAAGAGATTATGATTTAATAGGAAAAATAGTGTAGTTTATAGGTATCTAAAAACCTAAATAAATAGCAGGTGTTATTATATGGTAAATAAAGTTTTTAAATCTGTTGTTCTAATACTTATGATTGTAGGAATTTTTTTAGGAGTTTCAATTACAATAAAAAAAGAAATACCTGAACGTGAAAAAAGAGAATTAGAAGCTAAAATTTTAAATATGATACAAGAAAAGTCAGCTGATGTTACAAGTTTTTATACATATGGAAGAGCTTTTAATATAAATGGAAAAATTAGTAATATAAAAAAAGATAATTTCGAAGGTGCTAAATTAGTAATAACAGATGGAGTAGATTATGAAAATGTATATAATGTAAATTATAGTTTTGAGGAAAACAATTTAATTTTTTCTTCTGATGTAGAAATAAATTCTGGAATTATAATTGATGATTTAAAAGCATGTGAATATTATATTTTACTTAGACTTAAATTAAATAATAGTGCAGAACCTAAATATTATTCTTTTATTAATAATTCAGAACTTAGCAATATTGATTATTATACAGTAACAGATGAAGGAACAAATAAGAAAGCAAAAATTGAGTTTTTAGAAAAAGATTATAATAATAGTAAATATAATATTCTAAAAATGAGTATAGAAAATTCAGAGTTACCAGAGGAAGTATATGATATTGTAATAGATGCGGGTCATGGGGGAAAAGATACAGGAGAAAGATCTGGTGCACAGACAGAAGCTGATATTACTTTAGATTATGCTAAGTTATTAAAATCAAGATTAGAAGAAAATGGGTACAAAGTAAAATTAACAAGAGATGATGAAAATAGTGATAAGTATACAGATATTAATATGTATGATAAGGAAGGAAGAATTACATTAGCTTGTGAAAGTAAAGCAAAATTAATGTTATCTTTTCATATAAATAATGGGGTAAAAGGATTAAAAGGACTTGAAATATATGCACCGTCTAAGTCAAATTTAGATTTTGCAAAAGATATGGCAAATAAAATAAAAGAATATTCTAATATAAGTTACTCAAACAATAACTCTTTTAAAAAAGCAGACGGTGTATATGTAAGGAATTTTACAAAATCAGTAATAAAAGATTATGAAAATACTGCAAATAAAAAAGGTTACGAACCCTATAATATAACAGCGGATACACCATATTTATACACTATAAGAGAAGTTGGAGGAATAGCTACAGGGGCATATGTTGATGGAAGAAATGAAATATATTCTAAAAATGAATATTACAATACAAACCAAGGAATTGAGTGTTACCAAATCGAATTAGGGTATATAAAAACTGATTTAAATATAATAACAGAGGAAAAAGAAAATTATATTAGAGGAATAGTAGAAGCTGTTCAAAATAATTTTTAGAAAAGAGGTATAAATGGAAGAAACAGAGAAATTTGTGTTGTTTTTGAAGGAAAAATTTAGTAAGAAAGAAATAAATTTAGCTAGGTATGTATTTACAACACAATTATTAACATATTCAATGATAAATGAAACAATTATGGAAAATGGAAAAGAAGTAACTAAGCCAACTAATGTTTTAGATTTATCTTATTTAAAGTTATGTGCTAAAAACTTTGATGATTCTGAAAATTTGCTAGAAAAAATATTTTTAACATATATAGGATATACATTAACAGAATACCGAAATACTTGGAGATTGAATTTAAATAATTTAGATATTAATCTAAAATCTAAATGCACATATTGTAATGTAGATACTGCAGTTTGTCCATTTAAATTAGTTTCATATATAAATAAATGTATATCAGATAATAATTTTGATGCTAAAAAAGTATTTAGGATGTTATGTGATGAAACTAATAAAGAATATTCAAAAGACGCTAAATTAATTGATGATATTGCAAATAATGTAAATAGTTATATAACAAATACAATGGATATTATTGGAGCAGAAATGCTTTTAATATCTGATAGTATAAATATTGAAAAACAAGAAGATGATGAATTATTATATAGATATTTAGATTTTAATGTTAAAAATAATTCTTTTTTTAACAATTTAAACGAATACTTCAATAAAAATAATGGAGTTAAAGAAAGTTTTAATTTGTCTAATATAGAATTAGAAGAAAAATTTTCACACATTTTTGATAGGTCACCAATTAAACTTGCAGTTTATATAAAATATTTATGTTTAAAAAATAATTTATCAGAACAAAGTGTAATAGACAAAATTTTAGAAAAAAGAAATTTTAAAGAAATTGAATTTAGAATTCCTTATTATAATCAGTATGTTCATTCAGTTCAAGCCTTAGAATGTTCTGAAAAAGAGAAGCAGGAAATAATCTCAATTCTTACATATATAAGAAATTATTATTTTAATGAAGATTTACCATATATTCATTTTAATATTGCTTTATATACAAAAAATACTATAATAATAGATAAAATAGTAAATATTATAAATAAATTTGCAAGAACTTTTAACTATATTGGAAATAGACCAACATTATGGGCAGATGCAGAGATTTTAGTTAGAAAATCAAAAGATTCTACAGATATTATGATGCAAATAGATTCGCTATATTCTAAAAATGATTTTATAATTTTTGAAAACTTTGGAAAAATAAAAAATTTAAATGAATTTAGAGTAGATGGATTTTTAGCAGGAATTGAAAAATTTAATTATAGAAATCCAAGGTCAATTACAATTTTTATTGAGAATGAAGAGGTATTAAAAGATATAACAGAGAAACATCCAGCAATAGTAAATACATTGATAAACAAGAAAATATATATAGATGGATATGATGTACAAAAAATAAAGCATGAAGTAGTAAAAAAACTACAAACTATTATGAAAATTGATAATGAATTTTTAAAAGAATTAGAAAAATATATAGAAGATACATATGATTCAAATACAGTAAATGAATCTGCTTATATAGTTAATTTATATAATAAGATAGTATTTAACAAATTTAAATTATTAGATGTAAATTCTTCATTTGAAAAGTCAGATGTCCCCAAAGGAGAAGAAACAAGAGAAATTAAAGAGATTATGGATGATATAAATTCTTTAATTGGAATAACTGATGTAAAAGATAAAGTAAATGAACTTTTAAAATATCTAGAATATAGTAAGAAAATAGATACAGTGCGGATTTGCTAATTTAAATATGATATTTAAAGGAAATTCAGGAACAGGAAAAACAACAATTGCAAGATTACTTGCAGAGTTATTCTACAAATTAGGATTTATAAGTGAGAATAAAATAATAGAAGTTAGTAGTAAGAATTTAATAGGAACACATTTAGGAGAAACAGGACCAAAAACACAAGCAGTAATAGAGTCAGCATTAGATGGAGTATTGTTTATAGACGAAGCCTATACAATAATGGCAAGTAAGGGAGGTTCTACTTCAAACTATCCAGCAGAATGTATTGCAACAATATGTAAAGCCATGGACTTATACAAAGACAGACTAATCATAATATTTGCAGGTTATACAAAAGAAATGAATGATTTCATAAATGCAAACCAAGGATTAATGTCAAGAATAGGATATGAGTTAGAGTTTCCAGATTTTTCAAGAGATGAATTAATTCAAATATTTCAAGATGAAGTAAATGGTAATGAATTTTCATTAGAAGATGGAGTTATTTCTAAAGTAGAAAAAATAATAATGAAAAATAAAATTGGTAGAAATTTTGGAAATGCAAGATTTGTTATGAATTTATTTGATAGATTAGTAGTAACTCATGCTGCGAATTACACAGATGATAAAGATTTAAAAGTAATAACAAATAAAGATATAGAAATATTTAATGAAACTAAAAAAGATAAACAGCGTGGTGTTAGTGAAATATTAGATGAATTAAATTCTTTAATAGGACTTGAAAAAGTTAAAGAAACTATTGATGGATTCGTATCAGTAATAGAATTAAATAAAAAATTAAATAGAGTTCCAGACTTTAATATGCATATGATATTTAAGGGAAATGCAGGAACTGGAAAAACAACAGTTGCAAGGCTACTTGCAGAAATTTACTACAATTTAGGATATGTAAAAAATAACAAATTAGTAGAAGTACAATCACAAGATTTAATAGGAGAATATATAGGTCAAACAGGGCCAAAAACACAAGCAGTAATAGAGTCAGCATTAGATGGAGTATTATTTATAGATGAAGCATATGCTATAATGGAACACAGAGGTTCAACAGCAAGTTATTCAGCAGAATGTATAGCAACACTTCTAAAAGCAATGGAAGATTATCAAGGAAGATTAATTATAATATTTGCAGGATATACAGAAGAAATGAGACAATTTAGAGATTTAAATCCAGGGTTAAAATCAAGGATTGGATATGAAATTGATTTTCAAGATTATTCATTAGAAGAATTATTAGAAATATATGATAAAAAAGTAGAAGATAAAGGATTTAATTCAAATAAAGAAGCAAGAGATAAAGTAGAAGCCATTTTAAGAAATGCAAAAGAAGTAGAGAATTTCGGAAATGGTAGATTTGTAGATAATATAGTGCAAAAAATAATCGTAGAACATGCAAAACAAACTAGAGATATAACAGATATTGATAGATTATTGACATTTACAGCAGAAGATGTTTCAGATAATATAAAAGCAGAAGAATCTAAAAAGAGAATTGGATTTTAGTGTCCTTTTGGGGACGTTTGTTATTGGACATTTTTGTCCACTTTTATACATATGTTGTTTTAGAATATCTAAAATCTAAGAGAAAGGAAAAATTATGGGAATTATCAAATTAAATCATCCACTAGTTAATCATAAGTTAACAATTTTAAGAGATAAAAACACAGGAACAAAAGAATTTAGAGAAATAATAGGAGAATTATCAACTATTCTTTGCTATGAAGCAATGAAGGATGCTACTTTAGAAAAAAAGGAAATAGAGACACCAGTTTGTAAAACTGTTGGAGAGAAACTAGATGAAGATAAATATGCATTTATTCCTATTTTAAGAGCTGGAACAGGAATGTTAGATGGATTAATAAGAGTGATGCCAAATGCTAAGATAGGACATATTGGCATGTATAGAAATGAGGAAACATTAAAACCTACAAAATACTACTATAAAACTCCAAAAGATTTGGCAGAAAGAGAAGTAATAGTATTGGATCCGATGTTAGCAACAGGTGGCTCTGGAATAGATGCAATTACTATGTTAAAAGAAGACGGAGCTAAAAAAATAAAATTTTTATGTATTATAGCAGCCCCAGAAGGTTTGAAAAAGATGCAAGAAATTCATCCAGATGTAGATATATATACTACGTCAATAGATGAAAAGTTAAATGAAAATGGATATATAGTCCCTGGACTAGGTGATGCAGGAGATAGAATATTTGGAACAAAATAAATATTAAACAAGTTTCATTTTATACTTTAAATCATAATATAAATTATGATTGGAGGTGTAATATGAGATGGAAAGTACTTAGTGTAACCTTGCTAATTATTGCTTTTTTACCTCTTAGTGTATTTGCTACTATTGCGTCTAGTAGTGAGATATTAAATGGTATTGATGTAAGCAATTGGCAAGGTTATATTGATTATAGAGAAGTGAAAAATTCCGGTATAGATGTTGTTTACATAAAAACTAGTCAAGGTAACAATATAGTTGATGCTTATTTTAGAATAAATTATAATAATGCTAAGGCTAATGGACTAAAAGTTGGTTTTTATCATTTCTTAACAGCGAGAACGGAACAAGAGGCTTTACAGCAGGCAGATTTTTTTGCTTCTGTTATATCAAATACAAGTCCAGACTGTAAGCTTGCAATGGATTTTGAAGAATTTGGAGACTTGAATATAGAGCAGATAAATAGTATATCAGAAACGTTTTTAGAAAGACTAAAGCAAATTACAGGAAAAGAAGTAATAATATATAGTGATGCATATAATGCTAAAGCCACTTTTGGAAGAAATCTTGCGGAAAAATATCCGCTTTGGATAGCAGAATATGGGGCAGAGGCACCAAGTGAAAGCAATTGGGAATATTGGGAAGGATTCCAATACACAAGTCAGGGTAGAGTAAGTGGTATACAAGGTTCTGTAGATAGAGATAAATTTACAAATGATATATTTTTATCAAACACAGAACAAATAGTTCAAAGTGGAAATTCTGAAAATTATAATCAAGATACAGCATATATTGTACAAAGTGGTAATACACTTAGTGGCATTGCTGTACAGTATGGTACTACTGTAGCTGAATTAGTTACTTTAAATAAAATTCAAAATCCAAATTTAATTTTTCCAGGAGAAAGGATATGTGTACCGATAAAAGGCAATTTTCAAAATGAGGAATTATCTACTTTAGGACATAGAATATATACAGTTGTGGCAGGAGATACTTTAAGTGAGTTAGCTTTAAGATTTAGAACTACAGTTGAAAACATTGCAAAATTAAATGATATAGAAAATATAAATTTAATTTACATAGGAGAAACTTTAAAAATACCGAGAAATTCAGAGTAAAAAAAATTGACATTCTACAAAAATGAGTATAATATAAATATGAAACTAATAGTTGTTTCTTAATGAAAGGGATGATATTATGAAAATAATGCTACCCGAACACTATTTTTACAGTAACAAAGCTGGTAAGGCGTATGTAAGTAAAGGAAAACTGTATATAGAAGGAAATGTTAATTATGAACGGCTGATATATGATATAGTATATTTTTTGAAGGGAAAAACCACATGTTATTATTGTGGAAATCCATTGACTTCTAAGAAAATGACTTTGGACCATAAGTATCCTAGGTTTTTAGGAGGAATTAGTATCCCAGAAAATCTTGAGCCTTGTTGCAAGAAATGCAATCTAAATAAACTGTGTATGACAGAAGAACAGTTTATGGTTTGGAGCTCAATTGGAAGTATCAAAGAAAAAGATTTATTTTTCCAGAATTGTGTTATGGAAAACACAGAAGTTCTTAAGAAAAAGAAATTTTTAATTCCATCCGAATGGATAGAAATCTATGATGTTTCAAGATATTTTCGGGATGTACCATTTAAAAGAATCAATAAGAGAAAATATAAAAAACTCGAAATTTATTTTGAAAAATGGCATCAGTATTCAAAACCTATTATAGTATCAGCCAATGGTTGGGTTTTTGAAGGAAATCATATAATAACTCATGCTAAAAAGATCAACAAACACTATGTATGTGCAGTTGTCCTTGAAAATGTTATTGTAAAAAAGAACTCCCAGAAGTAATGAGAGTTCTTTTTTTGAAGGTCTTATTCATCTTCATCAGGTTTTGCAGACTCATCGGGATTTTTATAAGCTGATTTAATGAGCTGTGTTTCTCCAATGTAAAAAGGAGCAATGCTTAAAAACTCTATATTTCCATCTGCAGTTCTTTTTGCCCAAGGCGGGACTTGTAGTTTAGAAATACCTTCTAAAGAAGATATTTCCTTTACATATGTGCTTGTATTATGCACATAGTATTCTTTGTCCCTGTTAGGGATAGGTTTTATTTCTAGGTGAATTTCAACAGTACTTCTCTCACCTTTTAAAGCTCTTTCCTGTTGTGCTTTAAAACCTACAGCTTGTCTGTAAGTAAATCCTGGACAACCTAATAGAGAGTTTGCAGGATAAATTTCATCCCGCTTCATAACTTTTGTTGTTATTTGTGGTAGGGTCATACCATTTACCTTCCTTTTCAAAAATTTGTTGTATTTTAATTATATCATATACTAGTAAAAAAAGCAATTTTGGAGATTTGTAACTTATCTTATAATTATACTTTCAAAAAATCTTTCTATAAAATTTGTTAGGCTGCGGATTTGTTTATTGGAAAAGTTTTGATTTTTTGGTACAACTATTAGTTTATCATCATTATCCTTAATTCTATGAATAATTGCTATGCATTTACCAGTAAATGAATCTAAAGGTTCATCTATACCTAAAACATAACAATCTAATTCCTCATTATCAGCACTAATAGTATTTGGAACATATCCATAATTAATAGGATAAATTGTATTTGGATATTTTTCAGAATGTTTGCTTCCAATAGGTCTATCGATTTTTACAGTTACTATTTTATTAAGAAATTGTTTAGAATTTGTCATTTTAAAATCTCCTTATGTAAATATTATAACAAATTATTATAAAAATTTAAATTTAGTATGTATTTTTAAAAGAAAATAATGTAAAATATATAAAAATAAGAAAAAGGAATATAAAATGGAATATATTTTTACTTTTTTAGAAGGTATAGCAAGTTTTATTTCTCCGTGTTTACTACCAATGGTACCAATATATATATCATATTTTATTGGAGAAGATAATAAAAAAACAAGTAAAGCAATAATTAATTCTATAGGGTTTGTGCTAGGTTTTACTATTGTTTTTCTAATCTTATCTATATTTGCTAGTAAGCTTGGTAATTTAATAACTCCTAAAATTAAATATATTAAAATAGTATTTGGTATTTTAATAATATTATTAGGTCTTAATTATAGTGGTGTTTTAAAAATTAATTTTTTAAATAAAACAAAAGGAATAAAAATAAATAAAAACAATTTCAACTTTTTTAAATCTGTTTTATTTGGAATTTTATTTTCTATTAGTTGGACACCCTGTATAGGAAGTTTTTTAAGTTCTGCTCTTGTACTTGTTGCAACAAGCCAGAATACAGTAAAAGGAATTGTTTTAATGTTAATTTATTCATTAGGAATAGGAATACCATTTATAATATCTGCTATTTTAATAGAAAAGTTAAAAGTAATGTTTGATTTTATAAAAAAGAATTATAATATTATAAGAATAATTTCAGGAGTAATATTAATTTTAATGGGAATTTATATAATTTTATGAGGTAAAAAATGAAAGAAAAAATAAAAATTATTTTACTTGTAGGTTCATTTATTGCAATTTTAGTAATAATAAATGTATTGTTAAATGATAATAATAAAACTGATAATATAGTAAAAGAAAATAGGGAGGAAATAAGTAGTATGGATATTTTAGAAGTGATGAGTGAAAACTTTCAAAAAGAAGTTTTAGAGAGTGAAAAAACAGTATTAATAGATTTTTATGCAGACTGGTGCGGACCTTGCAAAATGTTATCACCAATAGTTCAAGAAGTTGCATCAGAAAATGATGATATAAAAGTTGTAAAGGTAAATATAGATAATGAGCAAGATTTAGCAATAAAATATAGCGTAATGTCTATACCAACATTAATAGTTATAAAAAATGGAGAAGTAGAGAACATGTCTGTTGGTCTTATTTCAAAAGATGAAATTTTAAACTTAATAAAATAATTAATATATTCCACGAAAAGTATAATTTATAAAAATATGCCTAAAATATATTATAAATTATTATGAAGGTGGATATATGGAAAGTTTTTGGAATTTAGAAAGAAAAAATCATAAAGAATTTGATAGTTTGGAAGATAGTATTGAAACAGAAATTTGTATAATAGGAGCAGGATTAACAGGACTTTTAACGGCATATTATTTAAGCAAAGAAGGGAAAAAAGTTGTTGTTTTAGAAAAAGACAGAATATGTTCTCATACAAGTGTAGGAACAACAGGAAAGGTTACAAGTCAGCATGGTATTATATATAAATATTTAAAAGAGTCTCAAGGTAAAGATTTTGCTAAAAAATATTTTGAGGCAAATCAAAGAGCAATAGAAAATATGAAAAAGATAATTGCAGATGAAAATATTAAATGTGATTTTGAAGAGAAAAGTGCTTATGTATATACACAATCTGAAAAAGATTTGCAGAAAATAAAAGATGAGGTTAAAGTTTCAAAAGATATAGGAATAGAAGCAGAGTTTGTTAATTCTATTGATTTACCATTTGATGTTTTAGGAGCTATTGAGTTTAAAAACCAAGCTCAATTTCATCCATTAAAATATGCTTATGGATTGTCAGAAGCTATAGAAAAAAATGATGGTAAAATTTTTGAAAATTCGAAAGTTGTAGATGTTGTAAAAAAGGATGAAGAATATATAGTACAAACAGAAAATGGAGAAGTTAATACCAAATTTGTTATAGTAGCTACAAGGTATCCAATAATAACATTTCCAGGATATTATTTTATAAAAATGTATCAATCTACATCCTATGCAATGATTTTTGATGTTGGTCCAAATTTTAATACTAATGGTATGTTTATAAATTCAGAAAATCCACAAAATTCTTTTAGGAGTGTAGAATATAATGGAAAAAATCTATTATTGGCTGTTGGGTACGACCATAAAACTGGAAGTGAGATAATAGGCAACCCATACGAATATTTAAAATCAAGAGTTAGAAAAATTTTTCCAAATGCAGAAGAAATAAAAAGATGGTGTGCAGAAGATTGTATTAGTCTAGACAAAATACCGTATATAGGTGATTTTTCTAAAGTAATGGATAATGTTTATGTTGCAACAGGTTTTAACAAATGGGGGATAACTAGTTCAAATGTAGCAGCTAATATAATTAAAGATAAAATTTTAAATATTGAAAATAAATATGAAGATATTTTTAGAAGTTCAAGATTAGAAATTATTAAAAACAAAGATGAGGCAATGAATATGCTTAAAGAAAGTGCTGAAGGAATTGTTGTTAAAAGATTAAAAACAGTTTCAACACCAACATGCACTCATTTAGGATGTAAGTTATCTTGGAATGAAATTGAACAAACTTGGGATTGTTTATGTCATGGCTCAAGATTTACAAAAGAAGGAGAAGTAATAGAAACACCAGCAATAGAAAATTTAGAAGATAATTAAAGAGGTAAAAATGAAAGTAGGATATTTAGGACCAAAAGGAACATTTTCGTATGAAGCTTGTGATAATTATTGTAAAAAAGATCAGGAAAAAATTGAGTATAGAACAATAACTGAAACAATTTTAGCACTAGAAGATGATGAGGTTGATGAAGTGATAGTTCCGATAGAAAATTCTTTGCAAGGTTGCGTAACAGATGCAATAGATACATTAATACAAAATGAAGATATAAAAGTAAAAGATGAAATTTTATTAGATATAAATCAGAACTTAATGTCAAATGGAAATTATAATGTAGAAGAAATAGAAAAAGTTTATTCACATCCACAGGCACTAGCACAGTGCAAAGAATATTTAGAAAAGAATTTACCTAATGCAAAAATTGTACCAGTAGAAAGCACTTCTTATGCTGCACAAAAAGTAAGTGTGAGTAATGAAAAATATGCATGTATAGGAAATATTGCTTGTTTAGAAGTTTATAAATTGAAATTAATAAAAAAAGAGATACAGGATAATATATTCAATAAAACCAAATTTTGGGTACTTAGTAAAAAAGAAAATGATAAGATAGAAAAAAATAAAATGTCTATAATTTTTTCTGTAAAAGATAAGCCAGGTGCATTATATAATGCATTGGAGATTTTTAAAAAATACAATTTAAATCTTACAAAAATAGAATCTAGACCAGCAAAAACAGTACTTGGAGAATATTTCTTTTGGATAGATGTTACAACTAATGAAAATGGTAGTGAAATGAAAGCTGTTTATGAAATAAAAGAAAAAGATATATATATAAGAATTTTAGGAATATATTAGTTTCAGAAGAAATGAGGTTGTATTAATGATATCAGAAAAAATGAAAAAGTTAGTAAAAAATAATTCTGTAATTAGAGAAATGTTTGAAGAAGGCAAAAAACTAGAAAAATTATATGGGAAAGAAAATGTATTTGATTTTAGTTTAGGCAATCCAAGTGTTCCAGCTCCAAAAGAAGTAAATAAAGCAATATTAGAAATAATAGAAAAAGAAGATAGTATGTTTTTGCATGGATATATGAGTAATAGTGGATATGAAGATGTAAGAGAATCTATAGCAAATTCTATAAATAAAAAATACCAAACACTGTTTAATTATAAAAATATAATTATGACAGTAGGGGCAGCGAGTGGACTAAATATTGTACTAAAATCTATTATAAATCCTAGGGACGAAGTGATAGTATTTGCACCATATTTTTCTGAATATAATAATTACATACAAAATTATGATGGAAAAGTACAAGTTGTATCTCCTAATTTAAAAAATTTTGAGCCAGATTTAGAAGAGTTTGAACAAAAAATAAATAAAAATACAAAAGCTGTGATAATAAATACGCCAAATAATCCAACAGGAGTAGTATATTCAGAAGACACAATTACAAATTTAACTAATATACTTAAGAAAAAGGAAAAGGAATATAATAGTCAAATATATTTAATATCAGACGAACCATATAGAGAAATTGTTTATGATGGGATAAAAGTACCATATGTTACTAAATATTATAATAATACTATAGTGGTGTATTCATATAGTAAATCTTTGTCATTACCAGGGGAAAGAATAGGATATGTTGTTATTCCAAATGAGCTATCAAATTCAGAAGAGATGATAGAAGCTGTAACAATAGCAAATAGAATTATAGGATGTGTTAATGCACCATCTTTAATGCAAAGATTAATACCATATTGTTTAGATGCAAAAGTAGATATAGAAACTTATAATAAAAATAGAAATTTATTGTATGAAATAATTACAAAAAATAAGTTTGAATGTATAAAGCCACAGGGTGCATTTTATTTGTTTGTAAAATCTCCAATTGATAATGAAAAAGAATTTTGTGAAATTGCTAAAAAGCATAATTTATTATTTGTTCCAGCAAGTTCTTTTGGATGCCCTGGATATGTTAGAATTGCTTATTGTGTGCCATATGAAATGATACAAAAATCAGAAGAAGCTTTTAAAAAGTTAGCAAAGGAAATATATAAGTAAAAGGAGAAACAATGATAGTAGCAGATTTTCTATTAGATATGCTAAAAAAACAATATGGAGAAAACATAAGTAAACAAATAATTGAAGGATTTGCATCAAAAAGAAAAGTAACCTTTAGAGTAAATACATTAAAAACATCAGTAGATGAAGTAGAAAAAATATTAAAAAGAGAGAAAATAGAATATGAAAAAGTAAAATGGTGTGAAGAAGCTTTTATATTAAAAGAAATAAAAGAAACTGAAATTGAGAAGTTAGATATTTATAAAAATGGGAATATATATCTTCAAAGTTTATCATCAATGTTACCACCAATAATATTGAATCCAAAAGAGGGAGCAGATATTTTGGATATGGCAGCAGCACCTGGAGGGAAAACTACACAACTTGCTGCTATTTCTAATAATAAGGCACATATAACAGCTTGTGAAATTAATAATATTAGAGCAGAACGACTAAAATATAATATAGAAAAACAAGGAGCTTCCTGTGTTTATATTATGCAAAAAGATGCGAGAACAATAGATGATTTTTTTTCTTTTGATCAGATTTTATTAGATAGTCCATGTTCAGGGAGTGGAACTATAAATACTGAAAAAGAAGTAAACATAACTAAAAATTTTATTGATAAAATTTCTAAAACTCAATTTAATTTACTAAAAAAAGCAGTTAAAATTTTAAAACCAGGTTCAGAAATGGTGTATTCTACATGTTCAATTCTATATGAAGAAAACGAAAATAATATTGAAAAAATTTTAAAAGAACATAATGTTAAAATAGTACCAATTAAATTACAAGGAATAGAAGAACTCCCAATTTTACAGGCAAAAATAGAAGGCACTTTGCTTTTAGCACCAACTGAATTATATGAGGGATTTTTCGTAGCTAAACTAAAGAAGATGAAATAAAAATATATAATAGCAAGTAAAATAATGAGATGTAGGGCAATATGTACTACATCTCATAATATTTACCTTGATATAAATTATTTTCTTTTAAGTATTTATCAAGTCCATTCATAATCCACTTTTTGTGTTTATTCCATTCAGGTGCTAGAAGTAAATCTTTTGGAGCGTCTCCTGAGATTTTGTGAATAACTATGTTAGGATTTATATGTGTTAAAATATAACTTGCAGTTTCTAAATAATATTCAAGAGTAATAGGAGTATAATTCCCTTTTTTATACATATCAGCTAATTTAGTATTTTTTATAACATAAGTTGAATGAATTTTTAAACCTTGAATATTATGTTTGTTTATAAAAGAAACTGTATTTTTTATATCATCAAAATTTTCCTTTGGAAGTCCAATCATTATATGAGTTACAATATCAATATTATATTTGTTTAAAATAGATACAGCTTCTGTAAACCTAATACTTTCATATCCTCTATTAATAATGTTAGCAGTAACATCATTAGATGTTTGTAATCCAAGTTCAACCCAAACATAAACTTTGTCTTTATAAGTTTTTAATAATTTGCATATATTTTCATTTATACAGTCTGGGCGGGTAGCAATGGCTAATGCTACAATTCTGTTATTTATTAAAGCGCTATCATATTTTTTCTTTAAATTTTCGATAGAATCATAAGTATTTGTGAAATTTTGAAAGTAAGCTATAAATTTATTAGCTCTAGTAGATTTATAACTATTGAAATAGTTTTTTATTTGTAGATTTATATTTTCGGTTATAGGTAAATTTTTAGAATTAGATTTTATATGCTCACCAGAACCACTTTCACTACAAAAAATGCATCCACCAGTAGATACTTTTCCATCACGATTTGGGCAAGTGAATCCTCCATCAATACATATTTTTAAGGTCCTTTCTCCAAATTTATTCTTCAAATATTTATTTAAACGATTATACCTATCTTTATTTTCCATAATATATGTAGTATAGCAAATTATTTGTAGAAATACAAATAAAAAAAGAGCAGTGCTGGAATTATCCAGCATCTGCCTATTTCATTTTCAATTGCTTTTGAGCTCAGGAGGTTCAAGCTGAGAGCAGGCAATTGTTTCATCTTCCATAACCTCAATGAGGATTATTATACCATCTGAAATAAGAGCGTATAACTCTCGCTCATAAGGCTTTATGGGTATGAGTTCAAGTAACTCTGATGTAAGAAAGTCAAATTTTCTCCATATCCAAAGTGCCTCACGAATTCTTTCCGCTTTCTGCCGTGTCATAGTCTTTTTAGGGTCTGGTCGTATCATATAGATTCCTCCTTATTTTTTCTATATTCCTATATTAGCGAACATAATTATTATAGCACTTTTTGAAGATTATGTAAAGTACGACATATAAAATTGACAGTTAACATAAAAAGAAGTATAATATATAGTACAGAGCTATGCTCTTTTATATATATTATATATTTCAACAACTTAATACTAATAAACTTTAGGAGGAATGAATATGAAGAAAATGAGTAAAGGATTGGCACTGGTAATGGCATTGGTAATGGTAGTATTGACAGGATGTAGTTACAAAGACACATATCGGTATCAGTATGCTGATAAATGGGAGAGTCCATTCGAATTAGCATATGAAGATGGTACACCCATAGAACTGCAAGATGACAAGGAGTTAGATAAGCTCTTAGAAGAATGTAAGGATATGATAAATGAAACAGATATGAAAGAATTATATCCGTATTTCAATTGGGAGCTTTTGGAAAAGGCGGAGATTTGTCATTCTAAGGGAGTAAAACTTAAATCTGGGGAAGCTAGGACAGAGGGCATGGATGCCAAATACTTTGTAAAATTGAACAAAGTATTAGTTTTTCCAGTCTGTTCTGAATATGAGGAAGACTACCTAAAAACGCTCATATTGCATGAGCTGATGCATACGCTGACGTACTCAGAAGAAGCAGTGAAGCTCCAAATCTGGGAGGGAGTTGCAGACTTCTTTGCAGGACAGATTTCAAATTTAAATGCCTTACCATTTAAACTGCAATATCAGTATGAAGTACTCTATCTAACGCAACTTTTTACAGTGTTTGGAGAGGTAGAAACACAAAAAATGATTTTTGATGGTGAACTCGCTAATAAATTGGATGAACTGACTAAAGAGGGGATGTCAGAAAAATTCAATAGTGCCTTAGCAATTTTAAGTAGTTTTTATGAGATATATGGCAATCTTTCTGACACAGAAACCGCAGAGGAACTTGTTAAAGTAATTCAAGATGTCATGTGCCATATGACAGCCAATTATTGTGAAGAGCTGGAGGAAGAGGAAAGAGCCGCTATATTGGAATCATTCAAAGGAATGTTAATTATAGATGACAGTTATTTCGAGAAGTTGTTGGAATAGTAAGATGCTTAGATAATAAGCTTTGGGGAGTGAAGGTTATAGACTTTTGCTCCCCAATTTTAATTTTACATAATCTGTTAAAAAATGGAAAAAAGCTTTAAAAATACTCAAAAATATGATATAATAATGAAAAGTCTGTGTTTAAGGAAAAAGTATATGAATTATAGAATAACTAATGGTTCAGTATCGTATGGAGCTGAAACTATATTAGAAGAAATAAATTTTGAAGTAAAAGGAAAGCAAAAAGTAGCAATAGTAGGAAGAAATGGAAGTGGTAAATCTACACTTTTAAAAGCAATTGTAGATAATGAACTTCTATCAGAAGGAATCGGAACAGAGAAATTTAGTGTATATAAAGAAGGTAAACCAGTTATTGGGTATTTAAAACAAATAGATTTCGAAGACGAAAATATTACTATGTTAGATGAAATTTTAAAAGAATATAAAGAAATAATAAATTTAGAGAAAAAAATAGAAAATATAGTAATAAAAATGCAAACAGATAAATCAGAAGAAATCGCAAAAGAATATTCAAGATTGCAGGATAGATATGAATTTTTAGAGGGATATACATATAAAAAAGAATATGAAACAGCTATAAATAAGTTTGGTTTCACAGCAGAAGACAAATATAAAAAAATAAGTGAATTTTCAGGAGGACAGAGAACAAAAATTGCATTTATTAAATTATTACTTAGTAAACCAGACATATTATTGTTAGATGAACCTACAAATCATTTAGATATTACTACTATAGAATGGCTTGAAAGTTATTTAAAAAGTTATAACAAAGCAGTAGTTATAGTTTCACATGACAGAATGTTTTTAAATAAAATAGTTGATAAAATATATGAAATAGAATATGGAACAATTACAGAGTATTCGGGAAATTATGAATTTTTTGAAAAACAAAAAAGAATAAATTATGAAAGAACATTAAAAGATTTTGAATTTCAACAAAAAGAGATAAAAAGGCTTACAGCAATAGCTGATAGATTTAGATATAAACCCACAAAAGCAAAGATGGCACTTTCAAAATTAAAACAAGTTGAAAGAATGGTAAAAATTGAAGAGCCAAATAAATATGATTTAAAAACTTTTAAAACAAATTTTAATATTGAAAAAGAAAGTGGAAATAATGTTTTAACTGTAGATAACTTACAAATAGGATACGATAAATTATTATCTACAGTATCGTTTAAATTGTATAAATCACAAAGACTTGGAATAATTGGAAGTAATGGAACAGGAAAATCAACTTTACTAAAAACGATTGTAGGTAAAGAAAGAGCTTTAGGAGGTAATTTTGAATTAGGTCACAATGTAGAGATTGGATATTTTGACCAGCAAATAGCACAGCTAAATTCTAGTAAAACAATATTTGACGATTTTTATGAAGAATTTCCAAACTTAACAGTAACAGAAATAAGGAATTCATTAGCAGCTTTTATGTTTTATGGAGAAGATGTATTTAAAGAAATTAGTATGCTATCTGGTGGAGAAAAAGTAAGACTAGCACTTTGTAAAATATTAAAAAGAAAACCTAATCTGCTTATATTAGATGAACCCACTAATCATATGGATATAGTTGGTAAAGAAAGTTTAGAAAACATGTTATCTGAATATAAAGGAACTCTTATTTTTGTGTCACATGATAGATTTTTTGTTAATAAAATAGCTAATTGTATTTTAAGTTTTGAAAACGGACAAACAAAATTTTATGATTATGGATACGGATATTACTTAGAAAAAAGAGAAGAAATAGTAGTAGAAGATGAAAATAATAAAAAACAAGAAAAAGCTAAAAAAGCAGTTTATAATAATCCATTAAAAGATAGAGGCAAATTGCAAAGAAAAATAAAAAAACTTGAAGAAGAAATTTCTAAAAAAGAAGAGGAAGTTTCTAGCTTGCAAAAAGAATTATTACAAGAAGAAATATATTCTGATTATGTAAAAGTTACTGAAATACAAGAAAAGATTAATAGTATAAATAGAGAAATTGAAGAAAATATGAAAACATGGGAATTTACTGAGGAAGAAATAGATAGAATAAATGAAATATTGCACTAAAATATAAAAGGAGGTGCATATATGGAGTTTTCAGTTGAAAGAAAAGCCTCAATAAAAAAGAGAGAACTAAAAAAATTAAAAGAGGATATGATAAAAAAAGCAGCTCTTCATATTTACGACTCTATAGAATATAGTAGATTTTTAGAACTATATTCTGTTTATGGTACAAATCTTAGTGAAAGTGAATTTGGAGATATATTTTTGGATATGTCCAAAAATGATTATTATGATTTAAAAAAGAGAGGAAGTTGTAAAATCCTAAAAAAGGAAGTAGTAGATGATTATGATATAGAATGTATGAAGGTTAAGTTAATAAAAGAATTAGGACTAAAACAGTTAGATGAAAAAAGATATGATGAACTAGTAGAAATATATAATAAAGCGCAAAGCAAGCTATCATTAGTTCATTTTGCAGAAAAAATATTAGATGTAGCTCAACAAACAGTTTCACGTACAAGTATTGTGAAAACAAGAAAAACTACAATTTTAAGTAAAACCAATAGTGATTATTTTAATCTTCAGAAATGTGATGAAGTTTTAAAAAGTACATTGAAAGAAATAGAAAAAAGAAAAATGGAAATATCAGATTTAAAAGATATAATAGCTAAAGATAGAAATCTTCATATGTCAGATGAAATAAATAAAAATGATTTTGAAGAGATATATCAAATTTATGGCGAAGGTTTTACAAAAGAGGAATTTGCTAGTAGTATATTAGGTGTAGGTTCTACTAAAATAAAAAGTTTGTTAAATGATAAAACTAAAGATGTAAAAATTTGGAAGGAAGAAATTCCTACATTAGATTATTTATTAAGAATAAGAGAAGAGACTATACTAGAAGAAAAATTACATATAAATGAAAAAATAAATTATGAAAGATTTAAAGAAATTTATAAAAGGCATTCTGGAATTTTAAATGAAGTAGATTTTGCTTTAGAAGTATTAGATATAGAAAGAGCGCGATATAATGAACTCAAGAAAGGAAAGAGTGAATCTGGAGTTATTTCCAGCATTGAAGCACCAGAAGAATTTTATGTTCAGACAAAACAGAAAATTAAAAATAATGAAAATGTCTATAAAGGAAAATTTGTTACATATGAAGAATTTCAGATGTTACACGAAAAATATGGATTTATTATAAATGATTTAGAATTTGGAGAAAAAGTATTAGAAATGGATCAAGATGCTATAATGTCATTAAGAAGCGGAAGAAATAAAATAGCAATGATTCTTAAGAATAAAGGAAATGAAAAAAATTCAGAAGAGATCAAAAAATTAAGACAACTCGTGATAAGGGAAAATAAATTACATATAAAAGATTCTATAAGAGGAAGTAAATTTAAAATACTTTATGAAAAATATGGTTTTGGAATGAGTCCAAAAGATTTTGCATTTGAAATATTGGATATAAAAGATAATAATTTAAACTTAATACTAAGAGATGAAAATAGAGGTACACAAATACTTACAAATGAAAAAGTAAGTAGCGAAGAGATTAAAAGTTTAAGAAAAAGACTTTTTAGAATAGGAGAACATTGTAAAGGAGATAGAATTGATTATAAAGAATTTCTAAGATTATATAATTTATATGGAGGCATCTTATCTGAAAAACAATTTGCAAATAAAATATTATTTATTTCTTCAGATAAATTAGTTGATATACGAAATGACTTAGAAGGACGTGCTGAAATTTTTTGTAGAGCTAAATTTTCTGATGCATATATAGCAAATTTAAAAGCTAAAGTAGTAAAAGAAAATTTATTATTTTATAATCAATCAGTAACTTTAGCTTTCCTAAATAAATTATATAAAAGTGCTCATACGATTATGTCTAAACGAGTTTTTGCAAAAGAAATATTAGAGATAAATAACTGGAGTCTTTGTCAACTTGAAAATAAAGAAATAGGTAGCAGTTTTATTTTAACTACTTCAGGAACTGAACAAAATAAAGTTAAATTTTTAGAAAGGCAAGATAAGAAAATAAAACAAATGCTTGAAGCAGGATATGGATATGATGAAATAGAAGAAAATATAAATTTATCAAAAGAAGAGTTAAATAAAAAAATAGAAAATTTATATGAAACAGAATTAGATGAAAAGAGTGTTACATGTAAATACATATATAATAAAGCTAAGAATGGTCAAGTCATAGATGAGAAAAGAGTAAAGGATAGTAATATAGAGAAAGATAAGATTATAAGTATAATAGCTAGGGTGAATAAAGAAAAAGAATTACAAGAGATTAAAAAACAATGTGACCATATAATGTATGAGGTTGATGATACAGAAAAAAATAGAAAAATTTTAAAACGTTATATAAGATTATGTAGGGAATTTTACTGGGAAAATCCAAAAGAAATGCCAGAGGAAATTTTAGATTCTATTCAAAATTGTATAGAGTTTTTAGATATAGATTTTGAAAATAGCTTGTTTTTTGTAAGAGTTTGCATTGATAATATGGAATATAAAAGAGCTAATGAAATAGTAACATTTAATATGCAAGATGAAAACCTAAGTATTAGTGATAAAAGAAAACTGCAAGAAATGAGAACTATGATTAGGGATGCATCAAAGAAAAAGGATACAGTAATGAAAAAGAGAAGAATTATACCAATGGAGAGTAGACAAAATAGAATATTTGAAGGAGAATATGCTGTATAAATAAATTTTAGAGAGTAGGGAGGTGATTATATGAGATTTTCAGTAGAAAAAGCAACATCTGTGAAAAAGAGAAGACAGAAAAATCTAAGAGAAGCTATAATTGAAAAAGAAAATCTTCATATCGAAGATTTAATAAGCCATGAAGAGTTTCTAAGATTATATGATAATTACGGAGAAGGATTTACAGAAAAAGAGTTTGCAGATGTTTTTTTAGATATTAAAGATACAGATTTTTATGGTTTTAAAGAAGGAACTAATCGTTCGATATTAAAAAAAGAAGAAATAGATGATATAGAAATAGAATTAATGAAGTTACAACTTATAAGAAAATTAAACTTAAAAAAAGGAGAGGGAAAATTTTATAACGAGATAGAAGAAATATATAATTCTATTCCTAGTAAATTAAATATTATTACTTTTTCTGAAAAGGTGCTGGATATTTTAAGAGACAATCTTTCAAGAATTAAATATGACCAAACAGATAGACAAAAAATTTTTACGAAAACAGATGATATATATTTTTCAGAAAAAAATGAAGAGGAAATAGAAGAATACATAAAAAAGTCTGTAACTGAAAAGAAAAAGGAACTCTCTGATTTAAAAGATACTATAGCCATGGATATGAATTTGCATATGGGAGACAAAATAGAAAAAGATAAGTTTTTAGAACTTTATGAGATTTATGGAGAAGATAATTTTTCGCAATTTGATTTTGCAAAAGAAGTGTTAGGTCTTACAGAATCAAGGCAAAAAAATTAATTGATGGAAGAGTAAAAGATGCGAAAGTTTGGGAACACGAAATTTTAAGTTTGGATTATTTATTGAAAATAAGAGAAAAAACAATATTTGATGAAAATTTGCATATTAAAGACCAAATTAGTTATAAAAAATTTAAAGACATATATAAAAGACATTCTGGAATTTTGTCTGAAAGCGATTTTGCATCACAAATATTAGATATAACTAAGTCTAGATTTTATGGTTTTCAAAAAGAAAAATATGAAAGCATTATACTTACAGATACTAAAATTCCAGAAAGATTTTATTATAAAACAAAAAATAAAATACAAGAAGATGAAAATGTTTATATAGGGAAAGCTATAACATATGAAGAGTTTCGACAATTTTATGAAAAATATGGCTTTATAACAAATGAAGTAGAATTTGCAGAAGAGGTATTTGAAATAGCTAAAAATGGATTTCCAGAATTCAAAGAAGGAAAATGTAAAACAAAGGTTATATTTGGTAAAACAAAAAAACTTAAAGCGGGGGAAGATAAAGAAGAATTAAGTAAAAAGCAGATAGAGAATTTAAGAGAAATTGTAATAAAAGAAAATAAATTGCATATAGAAGATTTTATAACAGGTAGGCAATTTGTAGATTTATACAATAAATATGGAAATGGAATGTCACAAAAAACTTTTGCAAGTCAGATTTTGGATGTTTCAGAAGATAAAATGAAAGAAATTGTTAGAGATTACGAAAAAAGAAAAGGTAAGAGTTTTGCTGAAGAGGAAGAAAAAACAGCAGGAATATTAAGAAATGAGAATGTTTCAGAAGAGGAAATAAATAGGATAAGAAAAAAAGTTTTTGAGAAATCGGGACATTATAAAGGAGAACTAATTGATTATAGGGAATTTAAAAGATTATATGATACTTATGGAGAAAAACTCTCTGAAAGACAATTCTCAGAAGGTATATTATTTATGGCAGGGCATAATTTATCTTATATGAAAAATAATCTTGATAGCGAAAATGGGAAAAGAGCAATATATAGTAGATTTGAATTTTCAGATGCCGATATAGCTAACTTAAAAGCTAGAGTAATAGAAGAAAATTTACTATACTTTGAACAAAGAATAACAGCTAAATTTTTCGAAAAATTATATAAAAATGCTGTAACTATTATGTCGAGACCACAATTTGCACAAGATATTTTAGAAATAAACAAAGATGATTATGGACATATGTTTTATAGAGATGATGAAGAAAAAGTAGAAACATGTAAAATATTATCTATTTCAGGAACTTTAGAAAACAAAAAAAGTTTTTTGAAGAAAAGAGATATAGATATATTAAAAATGTTAGGAAATGAATATAGTTTAGGTGAATTATATGATAGAACAGATGGGATTACTAGTTATAAAAAGTTAGAAGTATTAAAAACAAATCTTGAGGATATTAGAAAAAAATTATTCAATATGCTACTAAATGGAGATGATCAAGAAGTGATTTACAAAGTTTTACATATTGATGAAGAAATGTTTGAAGCAGGAATTATATCTTTATTTAATAATTCTTTAAACTATAAAACTGTGTTAGAACAAGCAAAAATCAGAAATGAAAAAGAAAAATTAAAAAATAAAGTTACAAAAACTTTAAAAAGTGATTTAGAAAAATTTGAGAAAATTGAAAATAGATGTATAAAGATAATGGATAACTTTATAGAATCTCAAAAGGCTAAAGCAAGTGTAATAAAATATATTAATTTATGTCGTGAAAAATATAAAGAAGATTTATCTCAAATGTCAGATAAAACAATTGATACTCTTCATAATGCTTTGGAATTTATTGATTATGATACAGTTGATTATAGAAACTGTACATTTTTTACTAAAGCTTGTATAGCTAATATGCAATATAAAAGAGCAAATAGCTTTATAACTTTTAGTATGCAAAATGATTTAATAACAACACAAGATAAGAAAAAATTACATATGTTAAGAAAGTCTGTAGATATTGCACAAAAGAAATCGCAAGAAATAGATAAAAATGTAGGAAGAAAAAATGAAAGAGTAATAGCATAGATTAAATTCCTGATTTAGAATCAGGAATTTTTTTAAAAAATGATATATGTTTCAAATATTACTTTATTATTACAGTATGTTAAAATTACATGGAAAATGTTGATTTTTTAAAGGAAATGTTATAATATAACTGTAAATTTTAGTAAAGAAACGGAGAATTGAAATGGGAAAAACTTATATTTTTGGACATAAAAATCCAGATACAGACTCTATTATCTCAAGTTTAGTTATGACAGAATTTGAAAAAAGAACTGGAAACGCAGAAGTAGTTGCTTGTAGATTAGGAATGGTAAATAAAGAAACAGAATATATTTTAAATTATGTAGGAATAGAGGCACCAGAACTTATAGAAGATTTGGAAGATGGAGAAGAAGTTATTATAGTAGATACTGCAAATCCAGGAGAGCTTATTCCAAACTTAGAAAATGTAAAAATAAAGAAAATTGTAGATCATCATCAAGTATTACTAAATACATCTTATCCAGTATTTTATAGAGCTGAACCAGTAGGATGTACAGAAACAATAATGTATAAATTATATAAAGAGCATAATTTGCAAATAGATAAAAAAATAGCAACACTTATGTTATCAGCTATTATTTCAGATACACTTTTACTTAAATCACCAACTTGTACAGAAGATGATATAAATGCAGTTAAAGAATTATCAAAAATAGCAGAAATAAATTATGAAACTTATGGAATGGATATGTTAAAAGCAGGAACAGACTTAAGTTCATTTACAATAGAACAAATATTAGCTTTAGATGCTAAGGCTATTTCATTAAAAGATAAAAAATCAATAATTGCACAAGTAAACACTGCTTCAATTCCTGAAGTTATGAAAATGAAATCAGACTTAGAAGCTGGAATGAATAAAATAATTAATGAAAATGGATTAGACTTATTTATGCTATTAATTACTGATATAATAAATAGCAATACACAAACAATTGCACTTGGAAATTCAGCAAATATAGTTGAAAAAGCATATAATGTTAAGTTACAAGATAATACAGCATTGTTAGAGGGAGTTGTTTCTCGTAAAAAACAAGTAGTTCCTATAATGACAGAAAATGCTTAACTTAATATATGTAAAAACTAAAACAAAAGATAAAATGGAGAATTTTATGAAAAATAAGTTGATATTAATATTTGTAATAATTGTACTTATTTTTGTTATGGGGGATAATTGTTATGCAAATAGTGAAAAAATTACAAAAGATTTAGAATTAAATTCATATAGTTCATCAAATGGTGAAATTATTTATGGATGTAATGTGGATGTAGAGAGTAATGATGTCTTATTATCAATTAATGCAGCAGATTACGATTTACCATCAAACTTATATGATTATAAAGATGAGATTCGTTTAAGAATAACATATTCTCAAGAAGATTATAAAGTTTATGATTGTAAAGTTATAAATTATCAAACGAATGAAATTATTGAAGATATATCAGAAGAAAATATAAACAGATTATTTAATATTGAGTATGGTAAAAGTATTAATGAAAAAGAGTGGAGTAAGGAAATAAAATTATCTGAACTTAAAGAGAATGCAATTTATCAATATACAGCTAACTCTACAACACAATTTCCTAAAATTGAAAACGATATTGGAGAGAATTGTATTATTTATATTAAAGAGAGAAAAGAAAATGTTTATAGTAAAAAAATAAATATGTATAAAGAAATTTCAGGAACGAAGTTATCAATGTCATTTAATGAATACGACCAAGGGGAGACGTTTAGAATTATGTATAAACCAGTAGAAAATGAAGAACTACTAAAACTAATTTCAAAAGACGAAATTATTAATTTGAGTAATTATAAAGATGGAGATCAATTACAATATAAATTTGAAAAATATATTTATAATGATACACAAAGAGATATAGCAATTAACACTAAAAATAAATTTTATGGAACAGAAACTACTGATTCAGTTGTGATTAAAAAAGGAAAAATTTACGGATTTGATTGGATGATTGATACTGCCACTGTAAGTTATACAACAGATAATATTGATAAAAACGAAAATAAAAAACCAGAAACAAACACTAACACAAATACAGATAAACCAGATTCAAATAAACAAAACAATAGCAATAAAAATACTAATACTACTAAAAAGACTGGTACTATAAATAATAAAAATACTAACAATGTTAACAATACAAAACCAGATACTACAGTAGCAAAAACAAAGTTACCTAAAACAGGAACTTATGGAATTATATTTATTTCAGGTTTTAGCTTTGTTACAATGATGGTAATTTGGGTAAAATTAAAAAAATATGAAGATGTAAAATAGAAGTCGGGGATATCCCCGATTTTTGTTTTTTGTGTGAAATGATAAGCTATTATATTGAAATATAATTTAAAATAATGTAAAATGAAGTAGAAAATTGATTTTAGGAGGTGTTCCCTTGAAATTTAAAGAAGAATCAGGAAAAATAAGAATAGTTTCAGCAGTTATAGCAATCATAGTAGTAATTATAATATTAGGTATAATAGTTATTATAAATATTAATAAAGATAAAGCCGTTGAAACTATACAAAAAGAGCCATATGAGTACTTTAATTTATATTCATTAGATGAAAAAGTAGGGGTTATAGATAAAGAAGGGAACACAATAATAGAAAGTAATTACACAAATATTTATATTCCTAATCCATCAAAAGACGTCTTTTTTTGTTTTACAAATGATGAAGAATATAGGGTATTAAATTCAAAAGAAAAAGATATTTTTGAAAATTACACATTAGTAATGCCAATTATTGTTTCAGATACATATTTAGAATTTGAAACTAAAGTTCTTTCATATGAGGAAAATGGAAAATATGGATTAGTAAATTTTGAAGGAAAAAAAGTTACAGATGCTATATATGAGGATATATCTAGTTTGGTAAACAAACCAGGATGTATACAAGTAAAAAAAGATGGATTATATGGAGTATTAAATTCAGAAGGAAAAACCATTATAGATATAAAATATAATTCAATAAAAGGAGATGAATATTCATCAGGAGAAGATGGATATTTAAAAACAGGATATATTGTATCAGAAAAAACTAGTAGCGGAATTATATATGGATATATAGATTATAATGGAAAAATGATAATATCGCCAAAATATGAAGACATAAGTAGAGCATTAGAATATGATACAAATGATATATATTTAATATTTATGGATAAAGGAAAAAAAGGTGTTATAAAAAATAATAAAATTATAATTAAACCAAGATATCAATCTATAAATTATTATAATAATTCAAATGTTTTTGTTGTAAATAAAAATGGAAAATATGGATTTTATGAAGAAAATGGAAAAGAAATATTAAAACCAGGATATGAAAGTTATTCTATTGCAGGACATTATATTTCAGTTAAAAAAGATGACAAAGCCATGTTATATGATATGCATGGAAATTTAGTAAATACAAACACATATAAAAGTATGTTAGATACGGGAAATCCATCATTTTTTATTGCACAAGATGAACAAGGATATTATAGTATAATTAGTAAAGATATACAAATAGAAGATAAATATACTAATATAAGCTATGCTTTTGATAATTTCTTTATTTTTTCAAATGAAGAAGGAAAATCAGGAGTATTAAATGTTTATACAGGAATTGAAGTTCCAGCAGAATATGATTATATAATTTTGCTAGAAAATGCTAATGCTTTAGAAGCGAGAAAAGGAAATATAGTAGATATATATACAGAAGATATTGAAAAAATATTAACAATGAGTGATGCAGTTGTGGAAAAAGTAGGGCAAGAATATACAGCAATATATTCATCAAATGAATTAAAATATATTGACTCAAAAGGAAATATTGTTTCAAATACAGAAGTTTTTAAGGATGCAAAATTATATACTTATCAAGCTGAAGATGGAAAATGGGGATTTACAAATAAAGAAGGTAAAGTTGTTGTAGATTGTAAATATGATAGGGTAACTGAATTAAATGAATATGGTTTTGCTGGAATTTATCAAGAAGGAAAGTGGGGAGTAATAGATAGTGCTGGAAATGTTATAGTAGTTCCTTCATATGAATTAGAAACATATTATTCACCTAAATTTGTTGGAAAATATTTATTAGAACAATTAGAAACAGTATATTGTACAGAAATAGAAGAAAAGTAAAAGGAAATCATAATGAAAGTAATAATTATAGGTGGCGGACCTGCGGGAATTATGTCTGCAATATCTTCTGCAAAAAACGGAAATGATGTAATTTTAATAGAGAAAAATGAAACTTTAGGAAAAAAGCTTTTAATTACAGGAAAAGGAAGATGTAATATTACCAGTAGCTTAGACATAAATGATTTTATAAAAAATATTCCAGGCAATGGCAAATTTTTATATAGTGCTTTTCAGAATTTTAGTAATGAAGATATTATTAAATTAATACAAGAAAACGGAATAGAAGTAAAGGAAGAGAGAGGAAGCAGAATATTTCCAGTAACAGATAAAGCAGAAGATGTTTTAAAATGTTTTATAAAAGAAATGAAAAAATATAAAAATATATTAATAAAAACTAATGCTAAAGCAGAAAAAATATTAGTAGAAAATAATGAAGTAATAGGTGTACAAACGGCAAAAGAAAAAATATTTGCTTCGAAGATTATACTTGCAACAGGAGGAAGTAGTTATCCTTTAACAGGCTCTAATGGAGAAGGATATGAAATGGCTAGAAATTTAGGTCATACTATTGAGAATATAAGAGGTTCGTTAGTACCATTAGTAGGCGAAAAAAAATTGTGTCAAAGTATGCAAGGATTATCACTTAGAAATATAAAAATGCAAATAAAAGATGTAGAAAAAAATAAAAAGATTTATGAAGATTTTGGAGAATTGCTTTTTACACACTTTGGAGTAAGTGGTCCAACTATTTTAAGTGGTTCAGCACATTTGCTTAGGTATAAAGAAATAGATTTATTATTAAAAAACAAAAAAATAAAATTAATAATAGATTTAAAACCAGCATTATCAGAAGAAGATTTAGATATAAGAATTAGAAGAGATTTTGAAAAATTTAAAAATAAGGAATTTAAAAATAGTTTAAATGAATTATTACCTAAAAAAATGATAAATACAATAGTTCAATTATCTGAAATTGAACCTGACAAAAAAGTAAATGAAATTACAAAACAAGAAAGATTAAAAATTGTTTATTTATTAAAAAAATTTGATATTACAATTACTGGGTTTAGACCTGTAGAAGAAGCAATAGTAACAGCTGGTGGGATTTCTACAAAAGAAATAAATCCTAAAACTATGGAATCAAAAATAATTAAAGGATTATATTTTGCAGGAGAAATAATAGATGTAGATGCATATACTGGTGGATTTAATCTACAAATAGCATACTCTACAGGATTCACTGCAGGAATAAATTAAATGTATAGGAGTAGTGATGTTTAAGACAATATCAGAAAATACAGTTGCTGAAATCGTAGAAAAAAAATCAAAATTTATAGCAAATATATTTTATATAGAATCTATAGAAGAAGCAGAAAAGATAATAAAAGAAAATAAAAAGAAATATTTTGATGCAAGACATAATTGTTATGCTTTTAGAGTTTTTACAAAGGAAGGAATAGTAGATAGATTTAGTGATGATGGTGAACCATCTGGAACTGCTGGGTCACCAATGCTTAATGTTTTAGTGTCACAGAATTTAAACAATATATTAGTAATTGTAACTAGATATTTTGGTGGAATACTTCTAGGCACAGGTGGATTAGTAAGAGCTTATACAGGTGCAACAATTAAGGCACTGGAAAGTGTTTCGGAAATAAATAAGGATTTGGGATTAGAAGTAAGATTAGATATATCTTATTCAGACTTTGAAAAAGTTAAATATTATTTTAATCAGAATGATATTAAAATAGTAGATTTAAATTATTCCGAAAATGTATCTATTATTGTAGAAATTACTGATGAAAAATTAGGTGAATTAGTAGAAAATAAAGAAAATATAAATTTTAATATTATAAAACAAGAGATAATTAGAGAGAAATATATACAAATATAAAAATTATGCTCAAATAAAAAGTAAACTATATTATTTATGAATAATAGTGTAGTTTATTTTTTTGTAATAAAATAAAAATTTATGTATTTTCTTATTATTTTATGTCGAAAAATGTAGAATACTGAAATGCGAAAGTATTTCAAAATGAAGAAAAAACATTGCATTGGAAAATTTTAAGTAATATAATTCCATTTGTAAATATTTACACATTTATTTTAAGGAGGGATTATTTTGAACGAAAAAATCAAAATACTTATAGCAGATGACAATTTAGATTTTGTTAATACACTAACTACATATTTTAAAACACAGGAAGATGTAGAAGTTATAGCAACAGCTAGAGATGGACAAGAAGCTTATAATAAGATAATTATGGAAAGACCACAAGTAGTTTTACTTGATGTTATAATGCCACATTTAGATGGCTTAGGAGTTTTAGAAAAATTAGTTTCATCAAATATAGAATTACCAATATGTGTAATGTTATCAGCTGTTGGACAAGACAAAGTTACATCTCAGGCAATAAATTTAGGTGCTAGGTATTATATCTTAAAACCTTTCAAAATGGATGTATTGATGAAAAGAATAAGAGAATTAGTAAATACACCAGTATCAAAACAAATAAATAAATCAATAAGTAAAGAAGCAATAAATAATTATGTGCCTATTAATAATCAAGCAAGTAAAGAAGAAATATTAGAAATAAAAGTTACAAATATCATTCATGAGATAGGAGTACCAGCACACATAAAAGGATATCAATATTTAAGAGATGGAATTATGATGGTGGTTAATAATATAGAGGTTATAAATCAGATAACAAAACAACTTTATCCAGATTTAGCTAAAAAATATAAAACAACACCATCAAGAGTAGAACGAGCAATTAGACATGCTATTGAAGTTGCTTGGAATAGAGGACAAATAGAAACAGTTGAAAGTATATTTGGATATACTGTAAATTCAAATAAGGGAAAGCCAACTAATTCAGAATTTATAGCAATGATAGCAGATAAATTGAGATTAGATTTGAAAACAGCATAGTTCATTAAAAAGAAACAATGAATAAAATTTATTTATTGTTTCTTTTTTGCTTGACAAATATAAAAAAATGAATTATGTATAAATAAAAAACATATAGGAGATGAAAAAATGGAAAGAAAAGAGGCAGTACAATTATTAAAAAAATACAATAATGAAGAGTTTCACTTAAGGCATGCGGTAACAGTTGAACAAATAATGAAATATTTTGCTAAAGCAAATGGAGAAGATGAAGAATTTTGGGGAATGGTTGGTTTACTTCATGATGTAGATTATGAAAAATATCCAAATGAGCATTGTAAAAAAGCACCTGAGTTATTAAAACAAATAAATGCAAGTGACGAAATGATACATGCTATTTGCAGTCATGGATATGGTATCTGTTCAGATGTTAAACCAGAGAAAGAAATGGAGAAAATTTTATTTGCAGTTGATGAATTAACTGGATTAATATGGGCAGCAGCGAAAATGAGACCATCTAAAAGTACAAAAGATATGGAAGTATCAAGTTTAAAAAAGAAATTTAAAGATAAAAAGTTTGCAGCAGGATGTTCAAGAGATACAATATCTAAAGGTGCAGAAAATTTAGGATGGGAATTAAATGAGCTATTTGAAAAAACACTTGGTGGTATGAAGCAAGTAGAAGATAAAGTTGAAGAAGAATTAAAAACAGTGTTATCATAATAAATTGAAATGAAAATATATCAATGTTATAATCAAACTAAGTAAAAAAGGAGGTTAATTATGGCAGTTCATAATGAAGCTAAAATTGGAGAAATAGCAAAAACGGTATTAATGCCAGGAGATCCAATGAGAGCAAAATATATAGCAGAGAATTTTTTAGAAGATTATAAATTAGTAAACACAGTAAGAGGAATGTATGCATTTACAGGAAAATATAAAGGCAAAGAAATAACAGTAATGGCATCAGGTATGGGAATGCCAAGTATCGGAATTTATTCGTATGAATTATATAAAATTTATGATGTTGAAAATATAATTAGAATAGGTTCTTGTGGAGGACATGTAGATTATTTGAAAGTACTAGATATAGTTTTGGTTGAAAATAGTTACACAGAAGGAAATTTTGCAAAAAATATGACTGGGAATGAAAATCATTTTGTACCATCTTCAGCATATTTAAATAAAATAATAGAGAAAACTGCAAATGAATTGAACCAAAATTTTGTAAAAGGTAATATGGCATGTACAGAATGTTTTGACCCATATCTAGATGATCCAATGCTATTTGTAAATAGATTACCAAAAGAATATAAAATAATGGGTTCTGAAATGGAAAGTTTTGCATTATTTTATACAGCAAAACATTTTGGAAAAAATGCATCATGCCTTTTAACAGTATCAGATTCTTTATGTACTAGTGAAGAATTATCATCAGAACAGAGACAAAATTCAATGAACGATATGATTAAGCTAGCTTTAGAATCTACTTTAAAATTGTAAAAACTAAGATAGGAGAAAAAGAATATTTGAATATTCTTAAGGTTAAAATATATGCAAACATTACAAGAATTATATAAAATAGGAAATGGACCATCTAGTTCACATACAATGGGACCAAAACGTGCAGTTGAAATTTTTAAAAACAAACATCTAGAAGCTACTAAGTTTAAAGTAATATTATACGGATCACTAGCGTTAACAGGGAAAGGGCATTTAACAGACTATATAATAAAAGAGACATTAAAAGGATACGAAACCCAAATTGAATTTAATACAGAATATAAATGTGAAATTCATCCAAATACATTTGATATTATAGCTTTTAAAGGAGAGGAAAATATAGCTAATTGGAGAGTATATTCTGTAGGTGGTGGAACTTTTAAAGTTGAAGGAAAAAAAGAAATAACAGTACCTGATATATATAATGAAACGAGTTTTTATGAAATAAAGGAATATTGTGAAAAAAATAATTGTGATTTGTACGAATATATATATAAGGTTGAAGGAGAAGAAATAAAACCATTTCTAGCCAATATATGGGAATCAATGCAGAAAACAATAGAAAAAGGTTTAAATAAAGAAGGAATTATACATGGAAAATTGAATTTAAATAGAAGAGCAAAAGGACTTTTTGAGAAAAAAATAGAAAATGAGAATGAAGTTTCAAAGCAAAATAGATTATTAAGTGCTTATGCATATGCTACAAGTGAAGAAAATGCAACAGGAGGAATAATAGTTACAGCACCTACATGTGGAGCTGCAGGAGTTTTGCCATCAGTATTATATTATATGAAAAAAATATACAATATATCAGATGAAAATATAGTAAAAGCTTTAGCAGTAGCAGGAGTCATTGGTAATTTAATTAAAACAAATGCTTCAATAAGTGGAGCAGAGTGTGGTTGTCAAGCTGAGATAGGGACAGCTTGCTCAATGGCAGCAGCAGCTTGTACATATTTATTAGGTGGAGATCTTCAAAAAATAGAAAATTCAGCAGAAATTGCGATGGAACATCATTTAGGTTTAACTTGTGATCCTATATATGGCTATGTTCAAATTCCTTGTATAGAAAGAAATGCGGTGGCAGCAATGAGAGCAATGGAATGTAGTAATTTGGCAATGATATTAGAAAATGATAGAAAAATATCTTTTGATGTAGTAGTAGAAACAATGTACGAAACAGGAAGAGATTTACAAAGCCATTATAGGGAAACTAGTGAAGGTGGACTTGCAAAAAAATATTGTCGAAATAAATATTATAATATTGATATGCAAGAATAATTTAAAACACAATTTATTTTTATAATATAAAAATAAATTGTGTTTTAAAATTTCTAAAAATTACCATAGATTTTTTAGAAAAATCTGTTGACAATAAATATAGTTGGTGTTAAACTAATTAATAGTCACCTAATAAAAGTAAGTGATTTATAATGAGACAAAATTTAATGCAAAAAAAAGTAAAAAAGCACTTGAAAAATTTTTTGAAAAAAGTTTAAAAAAAGTGTTGACATTATACTATAGTTTGTGTTAAAATAAATCTCGTTCACGGGAAGTG
>CATJZH010000105.1 GCA_949746285.1 uncultured Clostridia bacterium | reverse complement strand
TTTATAATAACATTATTATATCATACTATTTATTCTTTTTTTCATTTAATAAATTCTTTTTCTTCTTATGGTCAGGCACAAAGCAAATTATCATACATATACTTAAATTATAGGTTAATGTAAATGACGGAGGTATATAAATGTTTAGTTTATTTATATCAAATCTTCTTATATTGTTAAATCAAATTATATTTGGTGTTGGATATATACAAAGTAGCAACTTGTTTCCTGAACCACTATCTGCTGAAGAAGAAAAATTATATCTAAAAAAAATGAAAGAAGGAGATCGAGAAGCTAGAAATATTTTGATAGAACGAAACTTAAGACTCGTTGCTCACGTTTCAAAAAAATATGCATCAACTAATGTAGAACAAGATGATTTAATTTCAATAGGAAGTATTGGCTTAATAAAAGGAATAAATAGTTTTGATATGGACAAAAATTTTAAATTAGCTACATATGTTGCTAAATGCATTGAAAATGAGATTTTAATGTATTTAAGAAGCAACAAAAAAAGGGCTTATGATGTATATCTTAATGAACCAATTGGAAAAGATAAAGATGATAACGAAGTAACTCTTCAAGAAGTTTTAGAAAATAATGAAAGAAATGTTGAAGATGAAGTAGATTTAAAATTCAAAATAAAAATACTATATGAAAAAATGAAAAAAATATTAAAAGACAGAGAAAAGCTTATAATTGAACTACGATTTGGATTAAATGGTAAGAAACCCAAAACTCAAAAAGAAATAGCTAAAATGATGAATATAAGTAGATCTTATGTTTCAAGGATTGAAACTAAAGCAATTGGTAAATTAGCTAAAGAAATAAAAGAATAAAATAACTTAAAGGGTGGCTTTTGCCACCTTTTTAAGTTTATGCAATTTCTTTTAACCCCATTTTTCTTAATTCTTTTGCATGATTTATTGAAATATCTGTTATAGCTCCACTTGAAATTCTAGCAATCTCTTCTAATACTTCTTGCTCACTTAATAATTTTATTTTTGTTTTTGTTTTTTCATCTTTTACTTCTTTACTTACAAAATAATTGTAATCTCCTTTAGCTGCAATACTAGCTAAGTGTGTTACACAAAGTACTTGATGTTTTTTAGAAATTTGTTTCATTTTTTCTCCTGTTGAATTAGCTGCAATTCCACTTATTCCTGTATCTATTTCATCAAATATTATTACTGGTATTTTGTCTACATCTGTTAAAACATTTTTTATTGCTAACATTATTCTTGACATTTCTCCACCTGATGCTATTTTTATTAATGATTTAGCTTCATCTCCTACATTTGTAGAAATCATAAACTCTACTTTATCTAGTCCGTTAATATTAAACTTTTCTTGTAAAAATTCTATATTTACACTAAACTTTGCATTTTTCATTTCTAAATCTTTTAATTCTTTATTTATTTTTGTACTTAATTCTTCTGAATATTTTTCTCTTATTTTATGCATTTTTTCTGAAATTTCTATCATCTGTTTTTCTATGTCTGTTTGTTGCTTTTTCAAAGAAATAACATATGTCTCTAAATTTTTTATTTCGAAGATTTCTTTATTTATTTCTTCTTTATATCTTAAAATTTCAGATATATTATTTCCATATTTTCTTTTTAGAGAATTTATTAAATCTAATCTTACTTCTACTTCTGATTGCTCTTTTTCATCATAATATGTATCCTCTGAAAAAGTCTCTAAATCTCTTCCTACTTCTTGAATTTCATAATAGCTGTCTCTTAATCTTTTTGCTAAATTTGAGTACTCTTCATTATATTGTTCTATTTTTGCTAAAGATTTTATTGCTGAATTTATACTGTCTATTATGTTAGAATTTATTTGATTTTCAGCTTCCATTAGGTTTGTACTTATTTTTTCTGATGCCATCATAATTTTTCTTTTATTTTCTAATTCCTCTTCTTCATCTTCTTTTAATTTTGCTTCTTCTATTTCTTTTATTTGATATTCTAATAAATCTAGTTTTCTTTGTTTTTCTCTATCATCACCATAGTTTTTTGCAAGCTCTGTTTTTATGTTTTGATATTCTTCATATAATTTTTTATATTTTTCTTTATAATTTTTTATTTCTTTTGATGCGTAACCATCAATTAAGTCTATATGTGTTGATATATCCAATATTGACTGATTTTCATTTTGTCCATGTATATCGATTATTTGACTCATAAATGTTTTTAATTCTGATACTGTTACTAATCTTCCATTTATTTTACATATATTTTTACCATTTATATTTATTTCTCTTGATACTACTACCATTCCATCTTCAAATTCTGAATTAGGTAAGTATAAACAAGCTTCAACATAAGAATTCTTTTCTCCATTTCTTATCATTTCTTTTGAAAACCTTCCTCCAGATAAAATTTGAAGTGAACCTATTATAAGTGTTTTTCCTGCTCCTGTTTCTCCTGTTAATACATTAAATCCTTCATTTAAACTAATTGTAACATCATCTATTATTCCTATATTTTTAATATGCAAAGTGTTTATCATAATATATCACTATATAATTTAAAATTATACTTTCTCCTTACTGTTATTTAGGTTTTGAGATTAGCCTATAAACTTTTAACGAATTTATGTTCGTATAATTATTATATACATATTTTATTTTTTGTCAATACATTTGTTTGCTTTTTAAAAAATATTTAATATAGAACAATAGTGGTCGATATTTAATATGTAAAAAACAAAACTTATTGCAAATGTCCTCGTCTTTGTTCGTGTGCCAATTTTACGTAAGTAAAATTGTGTACAAAGTTGCCGAAGGCTTTATATAATAGGAATTGCAGAGCAATTTCCTATTATATAAATAAAACTAGAGAGCAAATATTTATACCTGCTCTCTAGAACTTTCGTTTTTTAATCACTTACTCGTTTTTAGTTCAACCAATTCTGAATGGATTCCTCACTGCCTTTTAGGCATTTTGGGAGCTCATCACCTGCCTCCAACATCTTATGTAATGCTTTCTTTAGCTCGCTCACCCTTTCTTCTTGCCCCGCCTCTTCTGCTGCCTGTTGTTCCAGTTCCTGCGCTATTTTCATTGCGCTGATTATTCTGGACAAAAATTTAAGACCGCGTTCGATAGTCTTTTTTGCATCAGCACCATTCTCGTAAGTTGATAAACCATATAATTCTTTTAAAATCACTTCTAATGACTGATTTTCTTCAGTTCCTGGAGCTATTGTGCTAATAGAGCTATAAATTGATTTATAACCCGAAATAATAAAATCCATTCCCATCGAACTAATATTGTATCCTAGTTCTTTATACCGTTGCTCTCTTTCTTTTGCTGTCATCTTCTTTCCTCCTATACATAAGTGACCTTAGTGACCTTTATATTTCGAAACTACTTATATTATAGCATAACTAATACTTTTATTCAACATTATGCAAATTACATCTTTTAATTAAATTTAATATCCTAATTTTTTAAATTTTGTAACTAATTCATTCATAGCTAAATCTCTATGGTTATGCACAGAAGCATATTCTTCTTCATCCATATCTCCCATAGGTTTATCAAATCCGTCTGGTATAAATAGAGGTCCATATGTTAAACCACCTAATTTCCCCGGAGCTTTAGCAATAGTTCCTTTACATTCTCCTCTAGCAACTATTTTTTCTCCATTTGGTAATATTGCTGTTAGAACACAAACAAATCTACAACTTCTATCTTTTATATCAGTATATTGTTTCATATTGTTCAATAATTTATTTATATTTTCTTCTTGGGTTGGATGTTCTCCAGCATATCTTCCTGTATATACACCTGGCTCTCCATTTAATTTATCAACACATAATCCTGCATCATCTGTAATTATGATTTTATCTTTTATATTATTTTCCATACAAAAGTTTTTAATTGCATTTGCTTTTATATCTGAATTTTCTTCAAAAGTTTCTCCATCTTCTATTATTTCTTGATTAAATCCAATATCTTTTATTGTGTATAATTCAGCATCAAATCCATGTGACTTAATTATATTTTTCATTGCTTCAACCTTTGCTTTATTTCCTGTTCCATATAAAATTTTCATTTCTTTTTTCCTCCTTTTTATTAATCAAATATGGTGCCATATGGCACCATATTTGTTATTATCTTTTTTTCAATTTATCTTCAATTTCAACCCTAAGGTAAAATGGTAAATTTCTTATTATTGTTGACAACTTTCTTCTACTAATTCCAAGTTCATCAGCAATTATTCCTCTATCAGTACAGTTTTCTTCAAATACCATGGTAACAATAGCTTTAAGATAATAATTCCGATCCATCGTTTACCTTTCCTGATGTACACTGCACACATACTACATATCAATTTGCACACTTGTACTCATTTTAATAAGTTTAAAATTTCGATTATTATTATAACATATATATACTTAAAAAGTCAAAATTTATAAAAAAGTTTAACTCTTTATTTTAAAACTAATTTTTGGAAAAGAAAAACACTAAAATTTCAAAACTAAAAAATATTTGAAATACTAGTGTTTTTCTTATGGTGACCCCTACGGGAATCGAACCCATGATTCCACCTTGAGAGGGTGGCGTCTTAGCCGCTTGACCAAGGGGCCTTTTGTAATAGCTATTTATTTATAACATATTTTGATTATTTAGTCAATACACATATTTAGTATTTCCTCTAGTCTATCATCTTGTTTTGTTAAATATAAATACCCAATTAAAGCTTCAAATCCTGTAGACTGAGAATAGTCTGCAACATTTGCATTTTTGGCTATATGATGATTTTCTGTATTTCTTCCTCTTCTTACAATATCACTTTCTTCTTCTGTTAATTTGCTTGAAATTTTTTTTAATATTTCAGCTTGGGCTTTAGCTTTAACATACTTTATAGATTCGATATGTAATTTATGGGGTTTAGCATTTGAATTATTTACAAGTTTAGTTCTTATAAATAATTCATATACGCTATCACCTATATATGCCCATACTAGTGGTGACAATAGTTTTGCATCTTGAATATCTTTTTCTCTTTTTATAAATTCCACTTTTTACTCCTTTTATGGTTTTTCCAAACTTATTTTTCCTAATCTACAATTTCTAAAGTCTTCTAAAATTATTCTAGATACTTTCTCATCATCTGTATTCCCCCCAGAAACTATTGCTCCTCTTTTTCTAGCAATTAATTGCATTAGTTCATAAATATAATTTGCATGTGATTCTATTTGCTTAAATTCTTCTTCTAATATTTTATACCTTTTAGCAAGATTTTCTTTATATTCTGAATACAATACTTTTAAAAGTTCATATGCTATTTCTGTTGTTTCTAAAATATCATCTTTTATCGTTCCTGTAAATGCTAGATTTAAAGCTATTTCATTACTCTCAAATTTTGGCCACAACACGCCTGGAGTATCTAATAATTCTTGATTTTTACTTATTCTTATCCATTGCTTTGATTTTGTAACTCCAGGTCTATTAGCAACTTCTAATTTAGACTTTTTTGAAATTCTATTTATAAAAGATGATTTTCCAACATTTGGAATACCTAATATCATTACTCTTATTGTTTTATTTATCCTTCCTCTTTCTTGCTGTTTTCTTATTTCATCTTCCATAAGCAAATCTATTTTTTTACTAACTTTTTCTATCCCTTTCCCACTATTACAGTCTGTTAGTATTGTTGGTGCTTCTTTTGATAACTTGTCCACCCACTTTTTATTTAGATTTTCATCTGCTAAATCACATTTATTTAAAAGTATAATCTTTTTTTTGTTTTTTGTTAATTTTCCTATTTCAGGATTTCTACTAGCTGTTGGTATTCTGGCATCTAATAATTCTATTACAACATCTATTATTTTTAAGTCTGCTTCAATTTGCCTTCTGGTTTTTGCCATATGACCTGGATACCAGTTGATACTTACTTTAGGAAAACTTTTTTCATCACTATTTTTTTGCATTGTTTCACTTCCTTTTTAATTTATTACTAAGTCCAAAATTTTTGATACAATTTCATTTATATTATCATTATTCGTATCAATTTTATGTCCTTTAAAATTTTTCTCAAATGTTTTTATACATCTATCTACTTCATTAAAAGTCCAATCAGTAGTGTTTTTTCTATTATCTAGTCTTTCTATTATTTTATATTTTGTAGCAATTAATATAAAATCTTTAACTTTTATATTATTATTTCTTAAATTTCCAACAATTTCATCATAATATTTCTGTTTGGTTATTGTCATTGGAACAATTATTGTGGCATAACTTTTACTTAAGTTTTTTAAAAATTCCAAATTTAAAATTCTCCATAATTCATAATCTTGAAAATCCTCTTCTTTTTCTGGCATTATATTAAACAAGAATTCTCCGATTTTTTCTGGATCATAAATAATAGAGTTTTCTATTTTACATTTTAAACCTTCTGCAATTGTTGTTTTTCCTACACCAAAACTTCCATTAATCCAAATAATCATATCTTTCATACATCTCTATTCTTTTTATTTTTTTGTTAAATCATCTATTTTTAATTAACATCTTCATTAGTAAAATAATTATTTTTATTACTTCCTAATAATTTTATCCTCTCAGAACTATTAAGTATATCTAACTGATATTTAGCAATACTACTTAATATCTCAAATCTTTCTTCTTTACTTTTTCCTTCTTTAATTAATTCTGCATTATGTGATTCTAAATTTGATAATACTGTTAATTCATTAATTGTTGCATAATCTCTAACATTAGAATTTTTTGCTAAATCAGGATTTAGTTCTCTCCATTTTTTAGCAGTTGTATTAAAAATAGCAACATTTAAAATATCTGCCTCTTCAGCATATTTTAACCATTCTCTATTTTTATAAAAATCATTATCTGGCAATATGTAATTTTTAATTGCATCAGTATGTATTAAATAATTATTCTTTGTTAAAATTCTTTTTACATCCCATTCTCTATTCTGATTTTCTTGTGTCTTTAATCTTTCAAATTCTTTTATTAAATATAATTTAAAAACAGGGCTAATTGCTGATGCAAATCCAAATGCAATATCTTTATGTGC
>CATJZH010000104.1 GCA_949746285.1 uncultured Clostridia bacterium | reverse complement strand
TATATGGATAATATTATAATAAATATAGTAATTGGAATTGTTGTTTTTGTTGGATTTTTTATTTATTGGGGACGTGCTTCTGGCTGGTTTAAAGAAGGTGGTATTGTATATGAATGGTGGCAAAAGAAACGTAAAGAAAAGAAAAAATAAGTGTTAAGTATTAACACTTATTTTTTTACCATTCTATATTTTCTATTGGCATAGGATTCTCATTTTTCTCAGCCTTTTGAGCAGTTCCATTTTTAAAATAAATTACTTTATCTGCCATAGGTGCAATTGCTGTATTGTGAGTTATAATAATTACTGTCATTTTTTCTTTTCTACAAGTATCTTGAAGTAATTGTAAAATTTGTTTTCCTGTATTATAATCTAAAGCTCCTGTTGGTTCGTCACATAATAACAATTTTGGATTTTTAGCTATTGCCCTCGCTATTGCAACTCTTTGTTGTTCTCCACCAGACAACTGTGATGGAAAATTTTTCATTCTATCTTTCAAACCTACTTTTTCTAGAACTTCCTTAGGATTTAATGAGTCTTTACATATTTGAGTAGCAAGTTCTACATTTTCAATAGCTGTTAAATTTTGAACTAAATTATAAAATTGAAAAACAAATCCAATATCTTCTCTTCTGTATCTAATCAATTCTTTACCTTTTAATTTATCTATTCTTTTTCCATCCACTATAACTTCACCATGTGATACTGTATCCATTCCACCTAAAATATTAAGTGATGTCGTTTTTCCAGCTCCACTTGGTCCTACTATTACTACCAGTTCTCCTTTTTCAATTTTAAAATTAGTATTATCTAATGCTTTTATACTAATCTCGCCCATAGTATACTCTTTTACAACATTATTAAATTCTATATAAGGCATTAAAAAGCAACCTCCATACTAAATTTTGATATTGCATTATCAAGTTCAGATTGTATTGTTTCTTCTGGAATGTCTTCACCTACCCCAGAATATTTCTCCATTACTCTTATTGATGAAAAAACAAGTGATTTTGCTGTATCACCATCATCAACAAATTTAGGGAATGTCATTATTAGTTCTGTACTCTTTTGTGGTTCCAATACAATATTTCCTAGTTCTGAACGTTTTCTTACTTCATTTGGCAGACTTAATATAACTTCATTATTTTCTACTCCATCAGCAACTACTACTGTATAATTTGATCTATTTGTTAATATTACTTTATATTTTTCTATACTATAATTTACAATCTTACCTACTACATCTACTTTAAAATAATCATTTTCTGAAATACTTTTTATATCTGCATAATAAACATAATCTCCTGCACTCATCTGTAATCCATCATCACTTTCATAAAATGTTATTTTTTCTGAAGTATATGAATAAGTTGAATTTGTAAGACCAGTTGCAAGTAAATCATCTGTGTATTTTATTTCATAAATATATAATCTTGTTTTACCATATTTTATATTTGAATAGTCTTGTATTGCATATTTTTTTGGTGTTGGCATTTTTACTAAAACATGTTCCATAAAATCACTAACACTATTATTAAATCCATATTTTCTACATTCTTCTGATAACATATTAAAAGCTTTTTGATAGTTACCTTCATTACAATATCCTACATACTCATTTATTAACTCTTCTATAGGTTGTTGCATAGATTTTGGTGTAGAAGCTGTAGAATCTATAACAGATGTATGTACTTCATATGTTGTTGTCGCTTCTGGCACATTTTCTTTATTTTTTAACATTAAATTTATTAAAAATATAATTGCCCATATTATAAATATTGCAGAAATTAATTTACCATATTTTCTTAATATTCTTTTTATTTTTAATCTCAGCTCTGTAAAACGCATATTATTTTCCTTTCTAAATAACTTTAAATGACATGTCAAAATCATTTAAATCATTTTCTTGAACTACAAAATTCATTTCTATTTTTGAATCCTTACTCCCTAATGGATTAGATAAATCTGCCCACACAATATATACAGTCCCATTTCTTTCAATATTTGTATAATTTAACGAAATCTCTGTTGGAAACTTAGTGCTTGCATATTCTTTAAATTTATCAAATGTAGGAAAATAATTTTTCTTAAAATCTTCATATAACATTTCATAAGCTTCTTCATATTGTTTATTTTCAATTGATGTTATAAAAGAAGAAATATAATATTCTATTCTATCTCTTTCTCCCATTCCACCTAAATCGTTTTTCTTCATCTCATTTACACTTTCTTTTACTGTAACTTCTATTTCTTCATCTGTCATTCCTTCATATGTATCTGTATCATTATTTTTTTTATTTGTTACAAAAACAAGTATTATAAGAATTAGAATAATAGCTATACCAATAATAAGTGGTTTAGAATCTCTTTTCATCTTCATAATTTCTATCTCCTTTTATAAAATTATTCTTCAGAAGCTCCTCTTAAATTTTTATACATTGCGTCTACTAAATCATCTATTTCACCATTATAACTTGCATGCCTATTAAAAGTTTCTGCTATGCTTACCTCTCTTCGTAATCTTTCATATTCTTTTGCTGCTTTATCTATACTATCTAGTGTTGTTCTTGATCTATCATCTAATCCAGATTTATCTTTTATTAAATCTTGTGCTTGTATTGAAGCTCCTCCTTTTAAAACAGCTAAATCTATTGCTTTTGTTATATTATCAGTTGTTCTAATAGCATTATCTCTATCATCTTCTGTAATTAGGTTATCTTTAGTTATATCCTCTTCTTCACCTCTAGATTGTTGCATTTTCAATTTGAATATTAATTGTAGAATTTGATTTTTCTTCTTCTCTAATTCAGAATTACTTGGTCCACTTATTCTACGCTTTATTCTCGCCTTCATTGCTGCTTCTGTATAGAAATCTTCTAATTCTTGTTTTAAAAGATCTCTTTTTTGTATAGCGTTTTGTAATTGTTTATATTTATTTGCTTTTTCATTTAATCTGTTTGCTTCTTTTTTTGCTTTTTCATGTGCTTTTTGTTTTGAAACCATTTCTTTTTGTTTGTTTTTTAAATCTGCACGAACTTTATTAATCCTTTTTTCAGCTTCTGCTTTTTCTTGTCTTGAATTTGCATCTTGCTTACTTTTAACTTCTCTTGCTAATTTTATTCTTGCAGCATTTGAGTCTTTAACTGCTTTATCATATTCTTGTTTTTTCTTCTTTGCAACATCTGCTGCTTTGGCTGCTTCCTCTGCTGCTTCTTTTCCTTCTTCTTGTAAATCATTTGTATTCATACCACCCAAAGCTCTTGTTTGAGTATCTACTGAATCTTCTGCTTCTTCTAAATCCTCAACTAAATCTTCATATTCTTCATCATCAACTTTTTGCATATTTTTTTCTTCAAGATCTGCTTGTGTAGCAGTACTAGAATAAAAGAATTCTGTAGCTCCATCTGTTATACCTTTTCTAACTGCGTTAGCTTCTAACAAACTTGTAGTTCCAGTTGAATATGCCATCATCATTCCCATTGTACTTAAAGCACGTGGTATATTGCTTCTCGCTTTTCTTTGTGCCAATTTTACTGCTTTTTGCAATCCACTTCCTCTATATTTACCACCTAATGATGTCGCCGAATTTTTTAAATTTTTAAGTGTTTTAAATTTATTTGGATTCTTAGTAGTAGTTTGTAATAATCTACCAGTACTTTTTGTTTTTTCTCCTATATTACTTCCAATTTTTCCTAATTTAGAATTAGTTACTGCATTTGTTAATTTATTAAATTTAGAAGAATCTCTTACTTTATTTATATCTGTTCCAATAGCCTTTCTTAAACTTCTTGCTGATGATTTCGCTGAGTTTATACCTTTTCTAGTTGTATTTCCAATTTTCTTTGCATTACTAAGTACTGCAACAGTTGCAATTGCTCCTGCAGCCATAGATGTTTTACTATTGTCATCAGAAAATCCAAATATTTTTCTTACTACTTTCTCTCCATCATTTACAAATTTTAAACAAAGTATAGCAAGAACTCCATTTGCAAATTTATTAAATTCCGCTGTTTTTAAAAGATTTGGTAATGAGGCTAATGTTATTGCAGAAGCATTAGTTACTAAACTAAATGCTGTATTTATTAATGCTATATACATAATACAATGAAATGGTTGTATTAATATTGTATATGAAAATTCTTTTAACCAATTATTTAGTGCTTGTGCTTTTCCATCACCCATTTTATCTATTGAGTATGTTATTGATATTAGTGGTGAGATTATTATAAGGAATCCTACTTTTAACATACGGTTTATATATGCGATAAAGAAAAATATAGTTTGGGCAACAATTCCACAATATATTAAAACTGCAACTAAACTATTAAATCCTACTCCTAATGTAGCAGTATATGCTAAATCATTCATTAAATCTGTAATATTTACTAATGTATTACCATCTACTAATATAGCTCTTAATGAATCAACTATTGCATTATTTAAATATATAATTCCTATTGCCAAATACTGAAGCAAAAATATTAACGCTAAACTACATACCCAGTCTACTAACATTTTTTTATATTTTGCTTTATCTTCTGCTATTGTTGAAATAGCCATTCTAATTCCAACATAAATTAAAATACATAATAAAATAGCTGATGATATAAATCTAAGTCCATAAAACCAGTATGCAACAGAAGTTCTAAATTTATAAATAAAAGAATTTGTGTCTAAGCCATTAAAATCAAAAAAGTTAATATCTATTATTTTATAACTTCTAAAAAATATATCAAATGGTGTTATATATGAAGAACCGTCACCAAAACTACTAATTTTTCCGTTCGCTTGAAGCAACACCATCCATAATTTTATTTAAAATAAATGCACCACCAGTAATTTGCAAACGTGGTATCCAATATATAATCGATACTATACCGCCTAAAAGATTTGTAGTAGCATTTAATGTTTCTTCTAAATCATTTGCAGCATTAACAATGCTTGGATACATACATTCAAACATTGTTATAAAAATTATTAAAATTATCAATATTTTACTAATAATTTTTTTCATTTTTTATTGCTGACTCCCATTTTCATTATTTAAAGTTTGTCTAATATTCATTATATTAGTTTTTTCTGTTTGAAGAGCTATTTTTTGTGCTGTTATTTCTGCTTCACTCTTTGTTCCTTCTATATGAGTTCTGTCTAGATGCTCATTTGCTTGATCTATATACTTATCATACTCATCTTGTAATCTTGATAATTCTCTATCAACTGTTCTTTTTGCTTCTCTTTCAGTAGCATTTGTAGCTTTATCAAGAACATTTTGGTATTCTGCTCTTATTCTTTCAATTTCTCTATCTAATTCTACATCTTGTACTTTTGCCTTTGCTGCTTGTAATTGATTTAATCTAGCTATAAGATCTTTTGTAACTTCTTCATCTGATGAATTATCTATATTATTGATTGCTTTATTAATTTCTTTATCACAAGTTTTATAAAATTCTTGTAAATCTTTTTCATTTTTATTTTCAACAAATTGTTTTGTAACTTCTTCATCTGGTGCCTCAAATATTTCTTCTTTTCGTTCTCTATTTTCAGTAATTCTTACAGATTCATCTAAGAACTCTTTATCTGTTTGCATTCCTACTCCTGATTCTCCTCCTGTTCCCTTGTAATCTTTTAGTACACCTGCAACAAATGCATCTGGTCCTATTCCAATGTCTCCTGCTTGTTTTAATGTATTATAAACACCTTTTTCCTGTGTAAATTCAGCAAGTTTAGTAGTAGAATCCATAACATCTGATGTTAGATGTGCTCCTGTTACTCCATTTGCTGTTAAAGCATTATTTACTAAACTAGAAATACTTGCTGATGGATTAGATGTTGCTCCTTTTTCTATTGTATTTTTTATATTAGTTCTTACTTTTCCATTAACTCCTGCTTGTTCTAATGCTTTTTCTAGTTCTTTCATTATTTTATCTAGTTCATCTTTGCCTTCATATTTATCTGCGTTGGCAATTATTTGGTTTAATTTAATTGCTGCATCTGTTTTTCCAACTGCACCTAAGCTTTGTAATCTTCCATCAACATCACTTTTTAGAGTAGATGTACTACTTCTTAAAAACTCACCTGTACCACCATACATAGCTACACCAGACATTATACCTTGAGATATACTTCCAGTAACACCATATACTCCTGAACCTAATGCAAGTCCTGCTCCTGCTGCTATAGTTGTATTTGTCATCTTTCCTAATTCTCTTAATGTTTCTGATTGTTTTATTACATTCTTTGCACCAATAATTCTGCCTCTTGCTCCTTTAATTACAGGATGTTTTTTATAGAATGCATCTGATTTTCTACTTTTTCTTGATTCTTTTGCTATTGCAAGTCTTGCTTGTGATGCTGCCTCAGATTTCGTAAGTGCACCATTTGCTTTCATTATTTCTTTAGTTCTTGCTTCTATTGCATCTTTATTTTTATCTTGAGAAACACCATATCTCTTTTTCTCTTCTTTTTCTGCTTTTTTAGTATTTATATCTGTTCTAATATCAGATTTTAATTCTTCTACTGTTTGTACTTGACCATCACTAGTTTTATTTCTTCCTGTTAAGACTCTTCCTAATGCTATAGCTTCTACTTTAGCTGCAGAAAATGTATTTGAAGCTCCAGTACCGTATATTTTTTACACTATTAACGGCTTTTCTAGTTGTTTTTCCTACATTTTTAGCCTTTGAAGCTGCAATACTTGCAACAGCCATTCCTGCTGCTAATGATGTTTGTTGATTATCATCAGCAAAAGCAAAAATCTTTCTTACTATTTTCTCTCCTTCTTTTATAAAACTAACACATAATATAGCTATTATTGAAACTGCTATTGATTTCATTGAACCAGAAGCTTCTTTTGCTAATAATTCAAATGCTACATTAATAAAAGTCATATACAAAATAGCATGAAATGGTTGTATTAAAACTGTAAATACAAATTCTTTAAGCCAAGTGTTTAAAGCCTGTGCTTTTCCATCACCCATTTTATCTATTGAATATGTTAATGTTATAAGTGGTGATATAATTATTAAGAATGCTAATTTAAGCATACGGTTAAAATAAGATATAAATAATCCAAATGTTTGGAAAATAAGCATACAATATACAACTGTTGCTGCAATTGCCTCTATATTCATATTTGTAGCTGCTGTTTTTGCTAAAGCATCAATGCTTGAAGATATATCTGTTTGATCCATTCCAAAAATAGCATCTACTAATGCTTGATTAACATATATTGTAAACAAAATTATATAATGAAGTAAGAATATTATTGCTATACTTATAACCCAATCTACAATCATCTTTTTATATGTAGCTTTTTGTTCTGCTGAAACTGTTGATAATGCCATTCTTATACCTACATATATTAATATTACTAATAATATAGCTGATGCTATATTTCTTAGAGCATAATACCATATAGCTATTGATGTTCTAAATTTATATAAAATAGAATCTTTATTACTTCCTATTTCAAAAAAATTAATATCTAACAATTTTATGTTTCCAGATAGTATATCAAAAGGTGTCAGAGTTGCAGAAAGCATCGAGTCATCCAGAACTCCTGTATCATTTTCTATATATGCAACTCCTGCCATCAGCTTATCTACTGCTAAACCAAATGCTAAAGCAACTATTCTTATTGGCCATGTCAATAATCCAACAACTGTACTAAATATTTTATTTATTTTATTTTCTACAGTAGAACCTGTACTGGCTGCATAAACAGAAAATATATTTTCTGAAAAACTACTTATAAAAAAGTTATTTAATGTAAAAACTATTAAAATACATATTAGTAATTTTTTTAATTTTCTTTTCAAAAGCTCTTCACCTTCTCTCTATTTCCTTAATAATTGTTTTCTCGTATCATCTAAATCTACAATAGGTCCTTTTAATGTTAATTCTCTTTCCGCTTTTTCCATAATTTTCTTTTTCTTTTCTAGACCTTTTTCTAGTTCATCTATCCTTTTTCTTTCTTCTATTTCTTCTTGTGTATAATTATTTGATGAATTCTCATAATTTCTATCATTATATATTTCTGCATGTTCTACTGCGTATTTTTGTACTTGTAATTCATCATTATAATAATCTATAGTTGCATCAGATTTATCCTTAGTTGCTTTTGTAAACTTATATGGACCTTTAGTTAATTCTATTTCTTCTATAGCAACATTATTTATTTCTTCTAGTTCTTTCCTTAAAAACAATAATTCTAATACTCTATTTGACTCTTCAGAAGAAACTTCTACAGTAGTACCTTTTCTATCTGTTACATTTCCACCTACATCTTTTATATTGGTTACTTGTGTAATTATTTCATCTGTAGGAGAATCTATTCCTGTATCAAAAGTCATTTCTAATATTTGTTTTAATTTATTTTTTCTTCTCTTAACTTTATTTTTTACTTGTTTCTTTGCATTTTTCTTTTGTTCATAAGCTTCATTATGAGTAGCAAGTTTAGCTATTTGTAATGCTTTAAGATATTTATTTAATTTTCTGTTATATAAAGTTATTTCCGCAGGAGTTAAATTTGCTAAATTCATTCTTGCACTTCTTATACTATTAAACTTAGTTAAAACTTCTGAAGGATTCATTTTTGTAAAATCAGATATATTCTTTTCTTTTGAAATTTGTTCTATTACTTCTTTCAATATTCCTTTTTCATCTTCATTTATTCCTTCTAATTCCATTTCTGCAATTTCTAATTTCTTATTTGCTAAAGCAGCTTTATGTTTTAAAGCAGTTTTTAATCCTGATTTACCTTTTTTAAATACTTTTTCAGCTTTCTGATTATTTGTTATAATTCCTGCTGATATTAATCTAGAAGTTAATTGTGACATAACTGTATCTAAAGTTGATTCACTATTTATATCTAACACTTTTCCAGCTGACATTGTTATTAAAACATTATCTATTTCTTTATCTATATATTTCGCATCTACTTCTGTTACTTCATTTTTATCAATAGCGTTAAGTATTATTTCATCTTCAACTACATTATTTTTCATTTTAACATCTAGTTTATTTTCAAAACTTTCTTGAAGTTGTTCTTCTTCAGATGTTGCTTCTTTTTTTGTTATTTCTTTTGTTCTATCATTATATTCATATCCTAATACATCATATAATTCTTTTAAATACTTTGGATCTTCACTATTTTCATCATTTTCATCTAATAAAATTTCCATTCTTGCTTGTGTCTCAGCTTTTAAAATATGTAATGTGTCAATTTTAAATTCTTTTTCTTGTTCTTTTGACTGTTTATCTAAATGATCTTTTAAATCATTCAAACCTTGACCAATGTTTGTTGCTGGTGTAAACTTTTTAGCAATAAATCCAGCTCCAAGCATTGTAGCTGGTACTATTCCTGCTCCTGTAGCTATTGCAAGTCCTGCTGTTACTCCTAATGTAGCAGGAACTATTTTATTATTTCTTAGAGAATTATAAAATCCTTCATGATTTCTTAATTTTAAATTAGCTCTTTCTTTTTTAGCTTTTTCTAAGGCTAATTTTTCCATATTTTTAATAGTTGGTATACCAAATCTTGAAAAAGTATAACTTCCTTTGTATGTACCTACAGTTGTTGGTCTACCTAGGCCTCTTTTTGTTAATGTATGTCCTGTTGCTAATAATCCCATACCTAATTTAGGGTTTGCAACAATTGTACCCATTCCTAAAAATAAACTTCCCATTCCTGCAAATGTTCCCATTAACAAACCTGCTTGCTTTTTGAAAATCTTTTTATCTGCTTCTGTAAGTCCTAATAATTTGCTTGGTTTTAATTCGTTAAAGAATCCTGTTCCGTCGTTTACTTTTTTTCCTGTATTTGGATCTATATATGTATTTCCATATATTCCTTTATAAAGTTCTTTTAAATTTCCACTAAATCCTTTATTACTATTAAATACGAAGTGATTATCTATATCTAATACTCTCTCCAAATGAGCTTTAGCTACATCTCCAGTTGATGGAACTGTTAATTTTTCATATCTATTATACTCATCACTTGCTTTTATAAGTTTCTTCATAGCAGCATCTTGTTCTTGTTTAGTTTTAGCATTTAATACTTCTTCTTTAGCAAGTGCTACATTTCCTTTTAATGTTTTCTTTCCTATTCCTAATAGTTCTTTATCACTTCTATTTGACAGATTTGGTGTTCTCTCTGTATTTGATCCTGTATTTTGTGTTGTAGGTGTTGGCATTCCAGCTGGTGTTGATACTGGGTTATTTTCTAAGCTTTCATTTTCTTCATCTTCTACTTCATTTTGAGAATTATTATTTCTTAAAGCTTTTATACCTTTTTTAGCTCCTCCCATAGCAACTAATGGTAATGCTACAGCAGCTTTTCCTATTCCTTTTGCAGCATTTGTATATGGTGTATTTGTTAATGTGCTAACTGCAGCTTTTCCACCTGCATATGTATCTATAATATTTGATCTTAATCTATCAGCTGAATTATTTGTATCGTCTACTAAACCTCCACCTGTAGAAATTCTAAATATTTTTCTAAATAAAGCATCTGCTTTTAGTGTATAATTCATTAATATTAATCCAACAATAACACCTGAAATTGACCCTAATGATAATATAAGTGCTTGTGAAATAAATATTGCATATATAAGTGCATGTACTACTTGAATAATTACATTTAATACATATTCAGTAAGCCAATTTTTTAGAGCTTGCTGTTTTCCTGATAATGCTTTTTGTAGAGCATATGCAAATCCTACTCCTGGAGCCATAATTGTTAATACTATTATAGTAAATAATCTCTTTACATAAACAATTGTATATCTAAATGCAAAATAAACTAATGTCATATACATTATTGTCCCAGATAATCCATTTATTAATTTAGCATCATAAGCTCTTGTCCTTACTGCTTCATAAATTTTAAGTTCTAATTCTTCATCAGTATATTCAACACCATTTTGACTATCTTTTTCAGCCAATTGTTTCATTTGAACACTATTTACAGAAGTGGCAGTTTGCTCAACTACTTTAACTAATTCTTCATTTACATATATTATAAATAACATAATATAATGCATTGAAAATAGTATTATCATACCAATAAGCCAATCTGCAAGCATTCTTTTATAAACTGCTTTATCTGATGCTATAGTAGATATAGCCATTTTAATACCTAGTACAATAAGCACAAGAAGCATTCCAGCTATTGCTAGTGTTCTTATAATGTAATACCACATAGCAACCGTTTCTTTTATTTTAATAATTATAGGCTTCTCAGCATCTTCATCATTATATTGTTTTACTGCTGCAATATATGTCTTACAAGATTCACATTTTCCACCACATTCACATGAACATGTTCCATCTAATTTACAACATTTTGTAACATCATCCTCTGGTCCTGTTGAACATTTTTTACATCTTAAAATATGTCCTGTTGCTGAATATTTTAAATCTTCTTCATCTCTTTTTAAATCAAATAAATTAGCATTTAATGCTGCAACATGATTATATACAATTGCTTCCATTGTTATATTATTGCTTGAATCTGTAATAGATGTTAAATCTGTATTGCTTTCTACTATGTCGCCACTCGCATTAACTCCTGATGTACTTTCTATTGCCCATGTTAACATTTTCTCTAAAAGTGCTGTCCAACCAACAAACACCATTCTAAATCCCATAGTAATAATTCCTAGAAGCCAGTCTGCTATATCTCCAATTTTTGATAAAAGCCACTCAAAAATTCCCTGAGACACATTATACTGACCTTTTTGTGCACCAGCATAATAGAATTCATTGTCTTCTAAATCCAATTTTGCATAAGAAGCAGGTATAGCACAAAATGATATTAGTAATGATATTGTTACTATTATTAAAATAATTCTTTTACAAATTCCTTTAAGTCCTGCCATACCTTTCTCCTTTCTAAACACTAAAATCTTATTTCAGTATTATCATATTTTAATATTCCATCTTCAAATCCTTTTAACTCATATTCATCTGTTCCTGTAATTAATCTGCTTATTGTTCCGTCTTGCAAATTATATAAAAATATACCTTTACCTCTTTTTGAATATGCAAATAAATCATTATTTATCCATAAGAATGAACTAATTGTATCTGCTAATTCTCTATTTGGATTTTCATCATATTTAGATATAAACTTCATTGAATATATTAAGTTATAATTATCTATTTCTGGACATAATTCATAATTTAAACTTTCCCCAATTATATTTTTTGTTTGTTCATCTAAATTTTCTTTATACTCTTTTGCTATATTTAACCAATTATTTTTTTCTTCATTTCTCCTTTTTTCTGCTTCAAATACTAAGTCTACCTGAAGTCTAGCAACAAAGTTTGTGTTTTCTAAATATCTTTCAACTTTATTTAAACTACTTTTTATATTGTTAAAAATATATATACCATTCAATTCTCCATAATTTAATCTTATTTCCACACCTTTTAATGGATATGATATAAATACGGAATTTGACGTATATTTATAGTCACTATAATCTGGCCACAAATATGTAAGCCCATTCATAAACTCGAGAAAATCTAACTCTTCTTCTAAATATTTATCTGCTAAATCAAAAAAATCATCTGTATCTGACATATTTACTCTATACACAGAAATTTCATTTTCCGTGAAGAAAATATATTCTTTTTCTCCTTTGTATCCTATAATTTTATCATCTTTAAAAGTTGGATTTCCAAGTTTTGCTTCTATGCTTGAAAAATCCATGCCTGGAAAAATGTTACTTATAACATTCTCTTTGTATTTTTTATCAAAAACTATATTATATATTTTTCCATCTATTGTTCTGGTTTTTATCCCTCTATTAAAATATATATAATAATTATTGAAAATACTATCTCTTGTCCCTAAGTCTACATCAGGATTCCAATTATTATTAATTATATTTTGAAGTTCTTGCGACTGAATATTAAATTCTGTTATATCTATTTCTTTAAATTCTTTCATACTAAACATAGAATCCATATAAATAAAGTAATCTTCAATTCCATTTATTATTATAGAAACAATTTTTTTCCCATTACAAATTATTTCTACATTTAAATCATTTTCTTTATCTATCATTCTGAAACTTTTATATTTTAATATTTTTGCACAATCTTCTAACAACTTATTATAATATTCTTCATTGCTTTCGTTGTTTTCATTATATGGTAGATATTTAAACTTCAAAGATACATCTAAAATGTATTTTGAATTATCACTTTCTTTTTCACTAATATATTTTGAATCATAATATTCAATAACTTCTTTTATAGTTGTTAAATTATCATATGATAAATTTTCAGTTTGTTCTTTTTTATAAATTTTACCTAGAATTACAGAAATTGTTATTAATATACAAATAAAAATAATTAAAATTATTATAATTTTATAATTCTTATTTTTTTCCTTTCTGTATATATCCATTTATAAACTCCTACTTTGTTACCTGTCTCTT
>CATJZH010000103.1 GCA_949746285.1 uncultured Clostridia bacterium | reverse complement strand
GTAGTTCAATGGTAGAATTCCAGCCTTCCAAGCTGGCTATGCGGGTTCGATTCCCGCTACCTGCTCCATATAAATTGTCATTGTATTAGAAAAAGTTCTAGTATGGTGGCTTTTTTGTTGTATTTACATATAATGTATGTTATAATGCTAAAAAAATATATATTACCCAAAAAGTATAAAAACTTGGAGGGTGAACCCCTCCAAGCAATTAAAGGAGGGATTTAATGAAAACTGTGATGTATTTAAAACGGCTAAAAGATTTTACGCCTGAAGTTGCACTGGAAGCGTTAAAAAGCTATATGCCAGAAACGGATAGAAAAAGTATTAGACTATCTATTAACAACTTAAATTTAATCAAAGGGGGATACTCTGATGATTTCATGATTAAATATGTTGTTAGTATAGGTGATGCTTTATATCAGATTGTAGCGATAGACTGGTATAAAACTGACTACAAGAAAGTTTATGTAGCAGTTGAAGTATTCCAATTGTGTGGAATAAGGCGGTGGTCAAAAAAGTTTTGTATGCCATTAGAAGATTTTACTTCTGATTTTGCTTTAGATTTTTTTGAGGAAACTCTAAGCAAGGATAATAGTGATACAGCTAATTTGACTTTGGGCAGTTTTAACCGTATTCATAATGGGATTTTTGATAGCAATATGGCTAAATATGTTCTTAGTAAAGGATACGGATTATACCAAATTTCGGCAGTCAGAAGTTTTAAGAATGAAAAAATTCTAACCGTGATTATAACGTATTCGCAGATTGGTTTTTAGGTGGTTCCACAGTGTGGAATCACCTAAAACGTTTTTGAAACTATTTTAATATTGATAATTATGAAAAAATATATTAAGTTTGAATTTCTATTTCTTGCAAAGTATATGTTTTTTATGTATAATATATATTATTAATGCGGGTATAATTTAGTGGTAGAATGTCATGCTTCCGACCTGATAGCGCGAGTTCGATTCTCGCTACCCGCTCCAACGACGTATCTGTTCGAACTAATGAACAGAAAGATACAAAAATCAATCAGAAAGTAAAATCTGGTTGATTTTTTTTGTTTGAGAAAGTTTATTGCCTCGTAGAG
>CATJZH010000102.1 GCA_949746285.1 uncultured Clostridia bacterium | reverse complement strand
TTATTTCAAATTTTCTTTAGTGTTTCGCTATAAATATTCAATATTGAAAAAAATTTATATATATGCTAACATTAAGGAGGTGATAAATTGCCAATAATATCGCAATTTTATGGAATAATAATTAGGATTTTTTATAAAGATTCTCAAAAACATCATGGGGCTCATATACATATTGAATATAATGAGTATTCAGCAGTATATGATGTAAATACAATAAATATTATTGAGGGAAATATTCCACCAAAGCAGAATAGACTAGTTGTTGCATGGATGGAAATACATAAAGATGAATTAATAGAACTTTGGAGGATTTCGCAAAAGTATGGAGAACTTTTTTAAGATAGATCCTTTAAAATAGGAGGAGTTTTATGATACCACCAAGACCTCAAAAAGTAAAAGTTTTGCCAAACTATAAATTAGAAATTTTATTTGATAATGGTGAGGAAAAGATTTATAATATGAAAAAAAATTTGAAAGAAAAATTTTATCAAAAATTAAAAGATTTTGATTATTTTAACACTGTAAAAGTATCGGGAATTACATTAGAATGGAAAGATGGTGAAGATATTGATCCTGACGACTTATATAATAATAGTGTAAAAAAATATAGAACATAAAGAGCCACTACGTGGCTCTTTATGTTCTTGTTAATCAAAAACGAAAATTACCTTCTTACCATTAATCAGGTTATCGAATTCATTACAACGTATAGAATAGATTAATACTTCGATTGATACATCATAGAGGTAGAAAGAATCGAAAAAAGAAAATGTCTTAGATTTTCGATGCATAGTATACTGACTGCTTTTCCGTCTTTTGTTGTATAAACTTTACCTACATCTGCCATTATAAATATATAAAATAACAAAAAAAGGATATACTAGTAAAAACAGTAAAAATGTAACGAAAATAACATACAAATAATATTGAAAAATAATATTATTATAAATATAATATAAAAAGCAAAAGAGATAAATAAAATAGGGAGAGTGTAAATATGAGTAAAGAATACAAAATTGTAGACAGTGTAGAATCTCTAGAAGATACTATAAAAGCTGTAAGGGAAGCGCAAAAAGAATTTGCTAAATTTTCACAAGAGCAAGTAGACAAAATTTTTTTAGCTGCATCAATAGCTGCAAATCAAGCTAGAATACCATTAGCTAAAATGGCAGTAGAAGAAACAGGAATGGGAGTAGTAGAAGATAAAGTTATAAAAAATCATTATGCAGCAGAGTATATCTATAACAAATATAGAAACGAAAAAACTTGTGGAGTTATAGAAGAAGATGAATCTTATGGAATAAAGAAAGTAGCAGAACCGATAGGGTTAATTGCTGCAGTTATTCCAACAACAAACCCAACATCTACAGCAATATTTAAAACTTTAATTTCATTAAAAACTAGAAATGGAATAATAATAAGCCCACATCCAAGAGCTAAAAACTCAACAATAGCAGCTGCAAAAATAGTTTTAGAAGCTGCAGTAAAAGCAGGAGCACCGGAAGGAATAATTGCATGGATAGATGTGCCATCATTAGAAATGACAAATACTCTAATGCAAAGTTCAGATACAATTTTAGCAACAGGTGGACCTGGAATGGTAAAATCAGCATATTCAAGTGGTAAACCTGCATTAGGAGTTGGGGCAGGAAATACACCAGCAGTTATAGATGAATCAGCAGATATTGTTTTAGCAGTAAACTCTATAATTCATTCAAAAACTTTTGATAATGGAATGATATGCGCATCAGAACAGTCAGTTATTGTATTACATTCAATATATGATAAAGTAAAGGAAGAATTTCAAAAAAGAGGTTGCTATTTCTTAAATGATGAAGAGAAAGAAAAAATTAGAAAAACAATAATTATAAATGGGGCATTAAATGCTAAAACAGTAGGACAAAAAGCTCACAAAATAGCAGAACTTGCTGGAATTTCAGTTCCAGAAAACACAAAAATATTAATAGGAGAAGTAGACAGTGTAGATTTAACAGAAGAATTTGCACACGAAAAACTATCACCTGTACTTGCTATGTATGGAGCAAATGATTTTGATAATGCAATAGGAAAAGCAGCACATTTAATAGAAGATGGTGGACTTGGACATACATCTTCATTATATATAAATACAGTTACACAAAAAGAGAAACTAGAAAAATTCTATAGTAATATGAAAACTTGTAGAGTAGTAATTAATACGCCATCATCACAAGGAGGTATAGGAGATTTATACAATTTCAAATTATCACCATCTTTAACATTAGGTTGTGGTTCTTGGGGAGGAAATTCAATATCAGAAAACGTAGGAGTAAAACATTTATTAAATATAAAAACAGTAGCCGAAAGGAGAGAAAATATGCTTTGGTTTAGAGCACCTGAAAAGGTATATGTAGAAAGAGGCTGCTTACCAGTAGCTTTAGAAGAATTAAAAAATGTAATGAATAAAAAGAAAGTGTTTATAGTAACAGATACATTTTTATTTGAGAATGGCTATACAAAATGTATAACAGACAAATTAGATGAAATGGGAATTGCTCATACTACATTTTCTAATGTTGAACCAGATCCAACACTTGAGTGTAGTATAGAAGGAACAAAAGCAATGAATAGTTTCAAACCAGATTGCATTATAGCCATAGGTGGTGGTTCTGCAATGGATGCTGCTAAAATTATGTGGGTAATGTACGAACATCCAGAAGTAGACTTTATGGATATGGCAATGAGATTTATGGATATTAGAAAAAGAGTATATACTTTCCCTAAAATGGGAGAAAAAGCTTATTTTATAGCAGTTCCAACATCAGCAGGAACTGGTTCAGAAGTAACACCATTTGCTGTTATAACAGATGGAAAAACTGGAACAAAATATCCTTTAGCAGATTATGAATTAATGCCTAAAATGGCAATAATAGATTCAAATATGATGATGAATGCACCTAAAGGTTTAACATCAGCTTCTGGTATAGATGCTGTAACACATGCTTTAGAAGCATATGCTTCAATGTTGGCTACTGAATATACAGATGGATTAGCAATAGAAGCATTAAAAAATATTTTCAAATATTTACCTAGAGCATATGATAATGGAGCAAACGATCCTGAAGCAAGAGAAAAAATGGCAAATGCTGCTACAATGGCAGGTATGGCCTTTGCAAATGCATTTTTAGGTGTATGCCATTCAATGGCTCACAAATTAGGTTCTTTTCATCATTTACCACATGGAGTTGCAAATGCTCTACTTATAAGTTATGTAATTAGATTTAATAGTAGTGAAGTTCCTGAAAAAATGGGTACATTTCCTAAGTATGATCATCCACATACATTAAGACGATATGCAGAAATATCAGAAGCTTTAAATTTAGGAGGAAATACTGATGAAGAAAAAGTAGAAAACTTAATAAAAGCTGTAGAAGAATTAAAAGAAAAAATAGGCATTAAAAAAACTATAAAAGATTATGGTGTTGATGAACAAGACTTTTTAAATAGATTAGATGAAATGACAGAACAAGCATTTGATGATCAATGTACAGGAGCAAACCCTAGATTACCACTTATGAGCGAAATAAAAGATATGTATTTAAAAGCATATTATGGAGGTGAAAATTAGAAATGGAATTAAATTTAAATAATCCAATAATGGAACGAAAAACAAAAACCGTATATAAAGATGGAGATAAAACACTAAAACTTTTTGTAGAAAATTATTCAAAAGCAAATATATTAAATGAAGCTTTAAATCAAGCAAGAGTCGAGGAAGGAACAGATTTAAATATACCAAAACTTATAGCTGTAACTAAAGTAGAAAATAGATGGGCTTTAATATCAGAACATATAGAAGGAACACCTCTAGATAAATTAATGGAGCAAAACCAAGATAAAGAAGATGAGTATTTAAATAAATTTGTAGATATTCAATTAGAAATATTATCAAAAAATGTTGCATTATTAAATCCTATGAAAGATAAATATAGAAGGCTTATAAATAAAACAGAAGGCTTAACGGATAATGCAAGATATGAATTACAGCAAAGATTAGATGGAATGAAAAATCATACTAAAGTTTGCCATGGAGATTATAATCCAAGTAATGTAATAATAAAAGAAGATGGTACAGCTTATGTAATAGACTGGGCCCACGTAACTCAAGGAAATGCTTCAGCAGATGTTGCTAGAACTTATTTGATTTTCAGATTAGAAGGAAAAGAAAGTTTAGCTGATAAATATTTAGATTTATTTTCAGAAAAAAGTGGAATAAATAAAGCAACAATACAAAGATGGATTCCAATAGTGGCAGCAGCACAGAAAGCTAAGCAAATACCTGAGGAGCAAGATTTCTTAAATAATTGGATAGATGTTATAGATTTTCAATAATAATAGAGCCAGCATAGACCGAAGTGGTTAATGCTGGCTTTTTATATAGTATTCATACTCTAAAAAGTTACTAATAAAATAGTAAAAAGGAGAGTATAAATGATAAAATTTCAAAAAAGAAATATCATAATAAAAATATTATTTATAAGTAAGAAATGTAGAAATAATCTAAGAATGGTAAATTTAGAGCCCTTTGCTACATTAAATAGATATATTCGAGCGTTAAAAAAGGGATATATAGAACCTAAAATTGCATATTTAAACATAGGGGCAAATTTAATATTATTTGCTCCTATGGGATTTTTTTTGCCCATACTTTTTAAAAACAAAATAATATCTTTTTTGTTTATAAATACAATTATAATTTCCTCAATTGAATTAATGCAATACATAACTTACACAGGCTCAGCAGATGTAGATGATTTAATTTTGAATTTATTAGGAGCGATAGTTACATATATCCTGGTAAAAAATAGAGTTATAAAAAATAAATGTAAAATTGCTATTGACAAAAATGAGTTACAGATGTAAACTAATTATACTAAGTTACATATGTAACTCGTTTTGATTTATAAAGAAAGGGGCAAAGATGTATTTAAAACAAATATGTCGTAAAAAAATATGCAAGAAAAATATGAAATTACAGATGCAGAATTAGAAATAATGAAAGTTCTTTGGAAAAATGGGGAAGCAGGTCTTACAGAAATTGTTTTAGAATTAGACAAAATAAAAAAGAGAAATAAAAATACTGTAAAAACATTAATTTACAGATTAGTAGACAAAGGAGCAGTAAAATCTAAAAAAAGTACAGGACAAGGATTTGTGTATAGTCCTTGTATAACAGAAAGAAACTATTTATCAAAAGCAAACAATTCATTTTTAGAAAAATTGTATAATGGAAATGTAGAAAAACTACTACTAAATTTTGCAGAAGATAAAACTGTTTCAAAAGAAGAGCTACAAAGATTAATAGATATTTTAGAAAGTGAGGAATAATTATGTTTTTAAAATTTAGCAGTATACTTATACCAATATTTTATAAAGTATTATATCTTACTATTGTAGGGAGTTTAGTAGGAATATTGGTTTATTTTATAAGAAGTATATTTAATCAAAAAATCTCACAAAAATGGAAATGTATATTATGGTTTATTGTATTAGTAAGTTTATTAGTACCTATAAGATTTGAATTAAAAATAGATAATAAACTAATGGAAAATGAAATTATAAGTAAAGCAGAAAATATAAAAAACATACCATATGAACAAATTTATACAAAAAATGTATTAGAATTTGAAAATCGTAATATAAGTAAAATTCAAGAAAAACAAAAATCAAATTCTTTAGAAAATTTAGAAATAAAAAAAGAAAAACTACAAACTACACCTTTTAAAACTATGATTCCAGCATATATTTGGCTTTTGGGAGTTTTGACACATTTAGCTATATTACTTCAAACAACTCGAAAAATTAATAAAAGAATAAAAAAACAAATATATGAAAATGAAAGAATAAACAATATTCTTGAAGAAGTAAAAACACAATTAAAAGTAACTAGAAAAATAAAAATTGTATTACAAGACTATAAAAAAATACCTAGTATATATGGTTTATTCAAGCCAGCAATATTAATAAGTGAAAACACATTAAATGAAGATGATGAAACAATTAAATATATATTTATGCATGAATTATCACATTATAAAAGAAAAGACATATTATTAAATTATTTATTACTCGTAATTCTTTCTATTTATTGGTTTAATCCTGTAGTATGGTTTATATATAAGAAAATAAGACAAGACATTGAACTTGGAGCAGATGAACTAGTTTTAGAAAACTTAAATAAACAGCAAAAAAAGCAATATGGATTAGTGCTTATAAATTCTCTTAAGAAAGCAGAAAAAAATTCTTTCAGTAGTGTTTTATGCATATCAGATGATAGTAAAAATATGGAAAGGAGAATACATATGATAAAAACAAATAAGAAAAGTATGATTTTAAGTGCAATTTTAGTAATTACAATAATCTTATTAATTTCTGGAGTAGTATTTACTAATATAACAAACAAAGAAGCGAGTGTAGAATATAAAGTATCTGAGGAACTATATGCTAATAATTCAGAAGAAACTACATATGAGAAAGTTTGGAAAGAACCATTACAGTTTAATTCATATGAAGAATATGTTGCATATAATGAAAGTCAAACTAATTCTGAAGTAAATTCAGAACTTACTGATGAGGAAAAGTCTACTATAATGACAGAAGAACAAGCAAAAGAAAAAATAAAAGAAATATTAGAGAAATTAGGATATAAAAATCCTTATATAGGAAGGCCTAAAATTCATAAAAATTATATAGAAACTTCACAAATTATTTATGAAGCTAATATTGATAATACAATAAGAATAAATATTGATGCAAAAACAGGAAGTCTAGAATGGCTTTCAGATAATAAAGCTAATTTTAGTGAATTAAAAAGAGAAGAAATTTCGGAAGAAAAAGCAAGAGAAATTGCAACAGATTTATTTGAAAAAACAGGTTTTAATAGCGAATATAAATTACACAAATGTAAAGAAGGAACTTATGCATCAGGTCAAATTTATAATAAAATGTGGGAATGTTCGTTCAATAAAATTTCTAAAGAAGGAGTTTTAAATACATATGAATATGCGACTATAGTATTTTTAGTAACTGATGGAAATGTATATATACACACTATAGGTAAAAGAAATGTTATGAGCAATACTTGGTATAATGAAAATAAATTTATATATGATGATAATCCAGTTGTAATAAATGAAGAAAAAGCTATTGAAATTGCTAAAGAAATAGATAAAAAATTTGAGAAAAATGAAATTACATATACAAATACTGTTTTGAGTACAAATCCAGTAAATCACTATGTATGGCTTATGGAAAAAACAGGTGGTGAAGATGGATATGGTTCTGTTACTGTTGAAACAGGAGAAAACTCTAGTATAAGTTATCCAAAGTATTATTATCCACAAACAATCGTAAGAAATTCATACTGTGTATGTTTAGCACACCAAACTGAAAATAATTTTGAAGGAAGAGCTTATTATATAGATGCAACAACAGGTGAAGTAATAGGTGGACAAGGATATTATATTCCAGAATAATACATAGCAAACTTATTATTAATAATATATAATAAAACTGAAGTGAAACTTTTTAGGTATGAAAATTGTATTAATAATAGATAAGTTTTTGGAGGATAAAAATTGGGAAAACACGAAGAAATAAGATATAGTAGTAAACACAAGAAAAAATTGAATATTAAAAGAATTATACTTATAATACTTATTATTTGTTTAGTAATAGTAATTTCTAAATATAAGCTTATTTCAAAATTTTATTTAATTTTAAAACCAATAGAAATAGAAAACATTGAAATACGGAGTAGAAAAAAATCAAATTGAAATAGGTGAAGAAATTGCTGTAAATCAAAAATTATATCCAGACAATTATACAAAAAGCAATTTTGAGTGGCATAGTTCAAATACAGATATTATAGAAATAATAGAGGGTAAAATAGTAGGTAAATCAGTAGGTAAAGCAGAAATATATTTAACTGACAATAAAATATGCAGCAATAAAATAGAAATAGAATGTCTTATAAATATAAAAGATATTTTAATACAAAATCAAGTTGAGAGTTTAAAATTAGGAGATATTTACAAACTAGAAACTAGTATTGTACCAGAAAATGCTACATATAAAGAACTTATTTTTGAATCTTCAAATTTAGATATAGCAACTGTAGATAATGATGGAAATATAATAGCAAATGCAATTGGAGAAACTACAATTACAGTAAAGGATTATAAAGAAACAGAACTTAAAAGTTTTAATATAAATATTATGAAAATTCCAGTAACAGAAATTACATTAGACGACAAAGAGGTTATTTTAGGAAAAGGACAGGAATATATTATAAATTCGAAAGTTACGCCAGTAGAAGCTACTTATACAGATGTTGAATGGGAAAGCTCAGATGAAAGTGTTGTAACAATTAAAAATAGAAAGATAAAAGCTATTTCCTCTGGAACAGCTAAAATTACAGCTATAACTGATGAAGGAGAGAAAAAAGCAGTTTGTAAAATTACGGTTACAAAAGAAAAACCTAAAAATAAAAAACTTTTTGCAAAAGGTAAGTATAATATCAGAAATGGAGCAAGTACAGACTATTCTATTTTAGCAACTACAACTCAATATGAACAAATTGAATTTTTACAAGATACTAAAAATGGATGGAAGAAAGTGAGAAATGAAAAAGGAGTAGTAGGATACACTCTTGTAAAATCAGGCTATTATTTAGAAGAAAAACCAGTAGAAAATACAGCAGGTAATGCAGAAGAGCCAGATAATATAGTAACAAGTTACCATATAAAAGAGGTTCCTTATTTAAATCAAATATCACTTGGATATCCAACTGGTTGTGAAGCTGTTTCTGCGACTATGGTTTTAAAATATAAAGGATACAAAGTTTCTGTGAAAAATATTATAGATAATACAAAAAGTGGAAGCAAAAAATATAAAGGTAATGATGGAAATTGGTATGGAGGAAATCCATTTGAAGAGTTTGTTGGAAGACCAAATTTAGGGCTAGGAAAAGGTTCATATGGAGTTTTTGCAAAACCTATAGCATCAGCTATGAGTAATTATGCAGGAGGAAAAGTAAAAAATATTTCTGGTTGTTCTGAAAAAGCTTTACTAAATCATGTAAGTAAAGGAAATCCAGTAGTAGTATGGTGTGTAAAAAATGGCGGAAATTTGAAAAATGGAGTTGTATGGACATATGAAGATCAATCTGGAACTTTTCAAGAATTAATTGGTGAACATTGTGCAGTTTTAATTGGTTATGATGAAGATTATGTGTATTTAAATGATCCTTCTGCAGGACAGAATGTAAAACAAAGTAGAAGTAAGTTTATGAGTAATTGGAAAAAATTATATCAGCAAGCAATTGTAGTAGAATAATAAAACTATTCAAAATTGCATTTTACAGTTTATTTTATAATTAATCTAAAAAAATAAAATATTAGTTATATTATATTAATAACATTTCAATTCTTAGTTCAAGTAATTTTTATAGAAGCTCTTTTATAAAATTAGTTAGGGAATCTCAACTTTATGTTGAGGGCGCTGACTAATTTTATATTAGAGCTTCTATAAAAATTACTTGAACTAAGAATTGAAATGTTATTAATATAATATAACTAATATTTTATTTTTTTAGATTAATTAT
>CATJZH010000101.1 GCA_949746285.1 uncultured Clostridia bacterium | reverse complement strand
TTCTATGTAAAATTAGGAGAAGGAGAAGACCCAGAAAATCCAACAAAAGTAACAGGATACAAAATAGAGTACTACTATGATAATGAGATAAATCCAAGCTTAACAGAAGCAGTAGTAGCAGAAATTGGAAATACAATAACAGAGGAAATGGTACAAAGTAAGATTGTAGCAAATAACATAGATGGTTATAAATTCTCTACAACAAATTTACCTATCATATTAAGTGGTGACATAGATAGTAATATAATAAAAATCTATTATGTAAAAAATATAACAGAAGGTTATATACTAGAATATTATTATGATGACATTATAGATAATACAAAAACAGAAATAATAGAAGCTCAAATAAATGATACAGTAACTTTAGAAGATTTAAATAAAAAGATAGATAATAATCTAATTAAAGGATATGAATTTGACAGAGCAGAAACATTACCAAAAGTAATAGAAGAAAATATTCAGAATAATAAAATAAAAATTTATTATAGTAAAGCTAGTTTTGAATATACAATAGAATATTATTATAACAATGTATTAGATAGTGATAAAACACAAGTATGTGAAGCTAAATACCAAGATATAATTACACAAGAGATGATATCTGATAAAATTGAAAATAATATAGAAGATAGTTATATGCTAATTGGTATAGATAATTTACCATTACTAATAAGTGAAATAGCAGATAATAATAAAATAAAAGTTTATTATTTAAGAGAAATAACATCTGGATACAAAGTAGAATACTATTATAATGGAATTATAGATGTTTCAAAAACAGAAGTAATTGAGGCAAGTGTTGGAACAGAAATAACAACATATAATGATAAAAACATTGAAGGATATGAATTACTTGTTGTAGAAAATTTACCATTAGTAGTAACTTCAAATATAGAAGATAATGTTATTAAAGTATGTTATGTAAAAAGTATATTAGAAGGTTATAAGCTAGAGTATTATTATGATAACAAAGTAGATAAAACAAAAACAGAAATGATAGAAGTTAGTGCAGGTAGTGTAATAACAAGAGATACATTAAAAAATAAAATTTTAAAAAACACAATAAGCGGATATGAATTTGATAAGGTAGAAAATTTACCTTTAATCGTAAGTGCAGATATTAAAAATAACACTATAAAAATTTATTATTCAAAACAAAGAATTAGTTACAAAGTAGAGTATTATTATGATGGTATAATAGATGATACTAAAACACAAATAGAAACAGCAGAATATCAAGAAAAAATAACAGAGTATCCAGATAAAAATATAACAGGATATAAGTTAGATATAGTTGAAAACTTACCATTAATAGTAAGTACTGTAGCAGAAAATAATATAATAAAAGTATATTATGTAAAAAATAATTTTGAATATAAAATAAAATACTATTATGACAATGAAATAGATGAAAGCAAGACAGAAACAAAACAAGGACTATATCATAATGAAATAACAGAATATGTGGATAAAAGCATAACAGGATATAAATTTGATAGAGTTGAAAATCTACCATTACAAATAAGTGAGATACCAGAGAACAACATAATAAAAGTGTATTACATTAAAGATAGTACTCAAACTAAAACTTTGAGTTATACAGTAGAATATTATAAAGATGGTAAAAAAGTAGAAGCAGATACTCAAACAGAAACAAAAACAGTACAAGTATTAGAATCAGATGACATAGAAGTTAACAAATCTAAAATAAATACAGACAATAAATATGAAGGCTATAGATTTGAAGCAAGCGAACCTGAGGAAATACCAAACAATGTAACTAATGGAAGCATTATTAAAGTTTACTATGTAAAAGATAAGTTTGAATATAAAGTAGAGTATTATTATGATGGTGTAAAAGACGATACTAAAACAGAAACATTTGAGGCAGAATATCAAGAGGAAATAACAGAATATCCAGATAAAAATATAACAGGATATAAATTTGATATAGTAGAAAACTTACCATTGCAAATAGGATTAAATTCTGAAGAAAATGTAATTAGAGTATATTATGTAAAAGCTGAGTTTGAATATAAAGTAGAGTATTATTATAATGGAAGTATTGATAATAGTAAAACTGAAACTTTTAAGGCTTTATACCAAACACAAATTACAAGAGAAATGCTACAATTAGGAATAGACAAAAATGCTAAAGAAGGTTATAGATTATATGATATTAGCAGTTTACCAGTAATAAGCGAAAATCCTGAAAATAATAAAATTGAAGTATATTATGTAAAAGATGTAGAAACAGGTTATATACTTGAATACTATTATAATGGTACAAAAGATAGTTCAAAAACAGAAGTAATAGAAGCTAATATTGGAGATATAATAGAAACATATCCAGATAAAAACATAGAAGGATATAAATTACTAACAGTAATGAATTTGCCACTTACAATAAGTGAGAACCTTGAAAATAATATAATAAAAGTATGTTATATAAAAGATGTATTTGGATACACTGTAGAATATTATTACAATAGTGAAATAGACGATAGTAAGACAGAAAGAATTGAAGCCAGTGTAGGAGATATAATTACACAAGAAAATCTAAATAAGAAAATAGAACAAAACGTAATTACAGGATATGGATATGAGAATACAGAAAACTTGCCATTAACTGTAAGTGAGGATATAGAGAATAATACAATTAAAGTAAATTATGAATTATTAGATTATTATTATGAAATACAGTATTATTATGATGGAATTATAGATCATAATAATACAATTATTGCTTTAGCAAAATATGGTGATATAATAACAGATTATCCAGATAAAAATAGAACTGGTTATGCACTAGATACAGTTTATGGTTCACCATTAAAAGTAACAGAAAATCAAACTACAAACATAATAAAAGTATATTATGAAAGACAAGAATTTGAATATAGAGTTGAATATTATTTTGATGAATTATTAGACGAATCTTTAACAGTAACAGCTAAAGAATTGTATGGAGAAGAAATACGAGAGGTTCCAGATAAAGGTAAAGAAGGATACAAAATAGAAAGAACTGAAAATTTACCACTTATAATTTCTGAAAATAAAGAAAATAATATAGTTAGAGTATATTATTCAGAACACGTATCAGATATTGTAGTTAGATATGTGGATAGAACTACAGGAAAGGATATAGAAGAACCAGTAAAACAAACAGCTCGTGTAGGAACTAAATTCGATATATCAAACTTAAAGAAATCTTTTGATGGATATTTATTAACAAAAGAACCAGAAGTAACAAGTGGAGTATTTACTGATGAAACACAAACATTTACATACTATTATTCTATAAAATCAAGTGTAATAGTAAAATACTTAGAATTAGATAGTGATACACCTCTAACTTATATTTCAGAAGATGGAGAAGAAAAAACATATGAATATGTAATAGAAGGTTATGCAGGAGCGTTATATAAAGCAGAAGAAAAACAAATACCAGAATATACATTAGCAAAAACTACTGAAAATACTACTGGAACAATGGAAGGGCATACAATAACAGTAATTTTCTATTATGCAAAAAATACTTATATAAAAGTAGAGCATATTGATGAAACAAATGATAAGATTTTAAAAGAAGATACTATTCAAGGAAAAGCAGGAGATATTGTTGAAACTTCACCTCAAGAATTTGAAGGATATAAATTAAGTGCTGAACCAGAAAATAGAAATGTAACTATGAAAAAAGATGAAGTAGTTATTGTAAAATACTATTATGTAGAAATTTCTGGTGGAGTTCTTGAAAAACATATTGATAATATTTCAGGAGAGATTTTATATAGTGAACATCATGAAGGTGAGGCAGGTAAGCAATATAAAATTGATTCAAGAGAATTTGAAGGGTATGATGTATTAGAAGATAAATTACCTGAAAATTCAGAAGGAACAATGGGAAAAGATATTATAACAGTTACATATTATTATGTTAGAAAGGCTAAAGTAGTAGTTCAGTATATAGATAAATTAACAAATATAAATCTTGAAGAACTTGAAATAGAAGGACATGAAAATGATGCATACAATACAGAGAGTAAAGCTTTTGACGATTATGAGTTAGTATCAGAACCAGATAATAAATCTGGAAAGATGACTGCAGACACAATATATGTAAAATATTATTATTCTCAAAAATCAGCAGGTGTAACAGAAAAACATATAGATGTTAAAACAAATGAAATTTTAGAAGAAAAACATCATGAAGGATATGTTGGAGACAATTATAAAATTGAGCCAAAAGAATTTGAAGGATATGATGTTGTACAAGACCAACTACCTAAAAATGCAGAAGGTACAATGACATTAGAAAAAATTGAAGTTAATTATTATTATATTAAGAAATCAAAAGTAGTTGTAGAATATATAGATAAGACCAAAGATACAGTAATAGAAAAACAAGAAATAGAAGGACATGAAGGAGAAAGCTATAAAACAGAAGCAAAAGAATTTGAAAACTATGTATTGATAGAAAAGCCAGATAATACAGAAGGAACAATGCTAAGAGACGAAGTAATAACAGTAAAATATTATTATAAAAATGTTGCAGGAAAAGTAATTGAACAGCATATAGATGTTAAAACAGGAAAATTACTTGAACCAGAAAAAATACATAATGGAAGTGAAGGGGATAGTTATAAAATAAGTTCTAAACAATTTGAAGGATATGACTTAGTTAAAGAACATTTACCTGAAAATGCAGAAGGTACAATGACAGCAGAAGAGATTATTGTGAAATATTATTATATAAGAAAAACAGTTGTAAAAGTAAAATACTTAGATATTGATACAAAAGAGAAGCTAGAAGAGGATACTATTATTAATGGACATGAGGAACAAAAATATAAAACAGAAGCTAAAGAATTCAAAGGCTATAAGTTAGTACAAGACAAATTACCAGAAAATGGAGAAGGTTATATGACAGCAGAAACAATAATAGTAACTTACTATTATAAATTAGAAGAAGTAGAAGATGATAAACCAAATAAACCTGATGATTCTGATAAACCAACTAATAATGGAAGTAGCAGTAATGATAATAATCAAAACAATGATTCAGGAAATAATTCTTCACAAAATGATAATATGAATAAAACTTCATATAATGGAAATAATAGTAATATAAGTAATAATAATTCAGCAAATACAAATAATAATAAAAGCGATAATGCTGTAGAACAAAACAAACAGTATAATGTACCATATACAGGAGACACAACACCAGCAATTGCAATATTTATAATAGTGCTAATAATAATTGCTAATATTACACAATTAGTTTCAAAGAAAAGAAATAAAAAGTTTATAAAGTAAACAATATGAAAAGACATGTTATTTTTGGATAGCATGTCTTTTTACTGTTGATATGAATGATAATGCAGAAAAAAGCAAGTCTGTAAAGCAATATAATGCTTAGATATGATTAATTTTTGTAATATAAATGATAATTAAGTGCGATAACTGGGTGCGTAAGAAAAGTGCGAAAACAGCTAGAAAATGTAAACTGAATTTTATATGCAACTAAAGATTTATATACTATATTTATGATAGTGGCGTTATGTAAAAAAATACAACAAAAGGTATTTATAAAGCTATATTGGATATAAGAATGGAGTATGAAATGAAGAAAAATAAAATCCTAAAATTATTTTTATTAATTAGTTTTATTCTAGCAGTTGCCATAATTATTGCTATTAATTTCAAAATGAATACAGTGAAAAATATAAGATATGCTATTCAAAAGAATTTTTTAGGAAGTGATGAGACTGAATCTACAACTGAAAAACCAACTGTAAATCCAGACCCAAATAACATACAAGTATATATGTCTTGTAAATCATATTTGGGTAGTTCAAAACACCATGGAAAAGCTGGTTATTTATCAAATCATACAAATAAATGGGAATTGGGAGAAATTGTCCCATGTGATTGGATGAGTCGGATATGATTGGTTTTGTCCACTAATTATGGATATTACTGAATGGACAAAATTTTATAATAGAAATTTTGGTACACATATGTTTATGACATATGCTTGTGGCACTAATATGAATAATTTATATGTGATTGATGAAAAAGAGCTAGGATTTTATTGGAATGGAAATGAGTGGGATTTTTTTAATGGGTATTTATTTTTTGTTATGAAAGAAAATGCTAAACAAGTAAGTTATAAAGTAGAATATTACAAAGATAATGTAAAGTCAGATGAAGAAACAATAACAACTTTTATACCAAAAACACAAGACTATATAAAAGTTGATAAAACTAAAATAAACACAGTGGATAAATATGATGGTTATACTTTTAAGAGAACAAATCCAGAAGTAATGCCAGAGAAAGTATACCCAAATCAAGTAATAAAAGTGTATTATGAAAAGAAAAAAAGCGAATATATGATATATAGAAAATATTATATAGATGGTGAGTGTGCGGCAACTGTTAAGGGTGTTACAAAAAGTGCAAATATAGGAGATATTATTTTAGCGGAGGAATTAGTTGAAAATAATCCAGATTGGAACTTTTATACTATTGATGGAAATAGATTAGAATTTTTATATAATTCATATAATTCTGACCAAGAATTAATAATTGGTGAAGATAATAATAAAAATATAATTACATTAAAGTATGTATATACGACTAGAATTGATTATTTTACTGTAAACAAAACATCAGATAAAGCAGAGTACGACATAGGGGAAGAAGTTATATATACTATAGAAATAGATAATAGTTCAAAATTTACTGAACAAGTAAAAGTTATGGATAAATTAGATGAAGGTTTAACCTTCGCATCAGCAAGTGATGGCGGAGAATATGATGAAAATACACATACAATTGTATGGGAAGATGTTCTAGTACCAGCAAATGGTTCGAAAGGAGTTGAATTATGCGTTAAACCGCATAGAGAAGGAGAAATATCCAATAAAGCAGAGATATATTTGAATGAAGTTTCATGTTCGAGTGAAGAAACTATGATATTAGTAAAAGAACCAACAAAGCAAATTCAAATTACTAAAGAATTTGAAGGGATAGAAGAAATTTCAGAAAATTTCTTCATGTCATACAATTTAAATGGTGAAGAAATAGAACTTACCCAAGAAGTTGCCAATATAGAAGAATTAAAACTTATATGGAATATTGGTATCCCAGAAAATATAGGAAAACTAGAATTTACAGAACATAATGCCGAAATAGAAGGGAAAGACTTAGAAGTTAATGTAAGAGGCGATAATGTTAGTAAAGTAATTGTAGAAGGCAGAGAATTCCTAGCAAAAGAAACTGAAAATCCTGATAACTGGGATATCGATATAAAAAATATATATAAGGATAGATATACAGTTAAATATATAGATGGAGCAGATGAAGAAGAAATCTTTAAAGATCAAGTCTATGATGGATTACATATTGATGATAATACACCAGAATATAAAGGAGAAATTCCAACAAGAATAGGATACTTGTTTAGTGGATGGTCACCAGAAGTAAAAGAAAAAGTAAGAGAAGAAGATGCAAATGAAGATAAAGAGATAATATATAGAGCTATTTGGGAAAAAGATGAAACCCAAACAAAAGAATTAAGTTATAAGGTGGAATATTATAAAGATGGAATAAAAGCAGATGAAGAAGAAGTTAAAAGTACAGTACAAGTGTTAAAGCCAGATACAATAAAAGTAGATAAAAACAAAGTAGATAAAGAAAAATATACAGGTTACAAATATATAAGAACAGAGCCAACAGAAATACCAGAAGAAGTAAATAATGGAGATGTTATAAAAGTATATTATGAGGAACAAGACAAAAAGGTAATAGTAAAATATGTAGATAAAGTAACAGGAGAAGAAATATCAGAACAAGTAGAAAAGATAGGATGCTTAGGGGAAGAATTTGATATAAAATCAGAAGAAAAAGAAATAGAAGGATATGAGTTGTTAGAAGAGCCAGAAGCAAAAACAGGAGTATTTAAAGAAGAAGTACAAATAAAAACATACTATTATGGAAAAAAGACAACAGTAACAGTAAAATACCTAGAAAAGAATACAGATAAAGAACTATTACCAGAAGAAACAATAAAAGGACATGAAGGCGAAGAATATAATGTACGAAGAAAAGATATAGATGGCTATGTGTTTGTAGAAAGACCAGCAAATGCAGAAGGCACAATGACAGCTGATCCAATAACAGTAATATTCTATTATGTAAAAGTATCAAAAGGAGTAATAGAAAAACACATAGATATAAATTCAAATTACGTATTACATAGCCAGATACATGAAGGAAATGAAGGAGACCCATACGAAATAAATAGAAAAGACTTTGAAGGATATGACATAGTAGAAAGTAAGTTACCAACAAATAGTAAAGGCGTAATGACAGCAGAAACAATAGAAGTAAAATACTATTATATAAGAAGAGCAAAAGTAGTAGTAGAATACTTAGATAGAGAAACAAACAAAAAAATAGCATCAGATGCAAGATTAAATGGACATGAAGGAGATGCATATACTACAGAGCAAAAAGCAATAAAAGGATATGAAGTATCAGAAGTTCCAAAGAACAATGCAGGAACAATGACAAAAGAAGAAATAAAAGTAACATATTATTATAAAAAGATTCCAGCAGAAGTGGTAGAAAAACATATAGACGTAAATACAAATAAAGTATTAGAAACAAAAACACATACAGGACATTATGGAGATACTTATAAAACTGAGAAAAAAGACTTTGAAGGATATGATATAGTAGAAAGTAAATTACCAACAAATAGCAAAGGAACAATGACAGAAAAAACACAAGAAGTAGTATATTATTATGCAAGAAAAGTACAAGTATTAGTACAATACTTAGAAAAAGGCACAGAAAAAGAACTATTACCAGAAGAAATAATAAAAGGACATGAAGGTGAAAAGTATAAAGCAGAAGAAAAGAAAATAGAAGGATATAAGTTACTAGATAAACCAGAAAATGCAGAAGGAACTATGAAAGTAGTACTAAAAGAAGATGGAACAGTAGAAACGATATACGTAAAATACTATTATGAAAAAGAAATAGATAAAATAGAGGATAATAACAAAGGAGACACAACAAATACAAACAAACCAGAAAAGCCAAGCAATACAGTAACAAATAATAATGAAAATATTACAAATATACAAACAAACATAATAAATAATAATACAGAAAAAGTAGAAAGCATGTATTCGATATTGCCAAACACAGGAGACATAATACCAACAACTGCAGTAAGTATAATAATATTTGTAGTAATAATTAATATTATCCAGAGCATAAGCATTCCAAGGTCAGGAAAAGGAAAACGTATAAAATAGTAAATAATAAAAAGAGCGATAATTATCATTAGTATAACTATGGCTCTTTTTTTAAAGTCAATAATCGGTGTATTGTTTGACAAAAAGGCACTTAAGGAGTATAATGTACGTGTTAAATTATATTTATAAGGAGATTTTATGTCCGAAAAAAATGATAAAATTTTAGATAAGCTTATAAGTAAAAATATAATATATATAGCAATAATAACTTTATTATGTATAAGTCTAAGTGTATATAATCTAAGATGGGTTATACCATCAATAGTAATTTTTCTACTTACAATAATGTATACAGTTTGGATTTCAAGTAAAAAAAGAGTAGAAATAGAAAATCATATTCAAGACCTTACATCAGATATAAGCTCAGCATCAAAGGGGAATCTAGTTAATACACCAATACCATTAGTATTAATGGAAACAAATGGAAACATCGTATGGAGAAGTAAAAGCTTTGTAAAAGAATTTCAAAACATAGATATTGCAACATATTTAAATCCAATTGTAAAAGAAATAAAGTTAGATATAGAAAAAAATGATGAAAATATAGAAATAGCTAAACAGTTTAATATAGATAAAAAGGTATATAAAATACTTGGTAGTATATTAAAGGCTAAAAAAAGAAAACAAAAAGAATATGTTTTATCATTATACTTTATAGATGAAACAAAATATAATGAGTTGTTTGATAATTATAATAATTCTAAAACATGTATAGGTATAGCAATGATAGATAACTATGAAGAAATAATGCAAATTGTCTTACCCGAAAGAAGAATTGAATTATTAGCTAAAATTGAAAAAGAGATTATAAATTGGGTAACAAAAACAGGCGGATTAATTATAAAAACTGAAAGAGACTCTTTCATATATGTTTTTGAACAAAAATATTTATCAGAATTTGAAAAAGAAAAGTTTAATATATTAGATGTTGTTAAAAGTATAGAAGTTGATCTTAGAGTGCCTATAACACTTAGTATAGCAATATCAAATGATGGAGCAAGCAATTACGAAAAATATAAAACAGCATTAGCAGCAATGGAAATTGTTTTAGGTAGAGGTGGAGACCAAGCTATTGTTAGAAAAAATGGAAAGTATAAATTTTTTGGTGGTAAAACTTTAGAAGTTGAAAAAAGAGCTAAAGTAAAGGCAAGAACAGTTGCTCAGTCTATATCAAATGTTATAGAAGATTCAGATAATGTAATAATAGTAGGTCATAAAAACATAGATATTGATGCAATTGGTTCAGCTTTGGGATTATATAGGCTGTCAAAAACATTAAATAAAAATTGTTATATTGTTTCAGAACCAACTGGAAAATCTTTAGGAAAGTTTTTAGAAGTTTTGAAAAATGATGAAGAATATAAAAATGTTATTTTAACTGAAAATGAAGGAATGCAAGTAATAACAGAAAATAGTTTGCTTATAGTTGTAGATACTCATAAAACTTCATATGTAGAATTTCCAGAATTATTAGAAAAGGTACAAAACAAAATTATAATAGATCATCATAGAAAAGCACCAGATTGTATAGAAAATGTTAAAATATCTTTCCATGAAGTATATGCTTCTTCAACAGCAGAACTTGTAACTGAAATAATTCAATATGCAAGAGAAGATATAAAATTAACGTTATTAGAAGCAGAGAGTCTATATGGTGGAATTATGGTTGACACAAAAAACTTTACTTTCAAAACAGGTGTAAGAACATTTGAAGCAGCAGCATATTTGAGAAAATATGGTGTAGATATAATTAGAGTAAAAAAATGGTTTCAGGCGGATTTAGAAAGTTACAATACAATAGCCAATATCGTTAGAAATGTAGAAGTCTACAATGATACTATAGCAATAGCTGTGTATGAAGAGGAAAATGATGATGCTAATTTAATATGTGCAAAAACAGCAGATGAGCTATTGACAATAAGTGATATAACAGCGTCATTTGTAATGGCAAAACTTGGAGATACAGTTTGTATAAGTGGACGTTCAATAGGAGATATAAATGTTCAAATAATTCTTGAAAAGTTAGGTGGCGGAGGCCACATTACTTTAGCCGGTGCCCAGCTTGAAAATGTTACATTAGAAGAGGCAAAAGAAGAGCTTATTTCAAGAATAAATGAATATTTTGCAGAAACAGAATAATAAATTAAAGAAGGACATTTTGCCCTTCTTTATATAAATAGGAAAGTTTAAAGGAGGGTAATAATGAAAGTTATTTTGAAACAAGATATAAAAGGTGTAGGGAAAAAAGACCAAGTTATTAATGCAGCAGATGGATATGCAAGAAACTTTTTATTTCCAAGAAATCTAGCAGTGCCAGCAGATACTGGAAATATGAACAATTTGAAATCTAAAAATGAATCTGTAGCATTTAGAAAAGGTGAAGATTTAAAAGAAGCAAAAAAAATAGCAGAAAGAATGAAAGAAATAACTGTTAAAATAGCTGTTAAAGCAGGAGATAATGGAAAGTTATTTGGAGGAGTTACAGCAAAAGAAATAGCAGAAAGCTTGAAAAAGGATTTTAATATAGATGTAGATAAAAAGAAAGTTTTATTATCAGAAACAATAAAAGTAGCAGGAAGTACAAAAGTAGATATAAAATTAAATGAAGGTGTTATAGCTACAGTACAAGTAATGGTTGTGCCAAAATAAAACATATAAAGAGGTATAAAAATGGAGTTAGGAAAAATACCACCACATGATATAGAAGCAGAACAAGCAATATTAGGTTGTATGTTAACAGATAAAGATTCTGTAATAAGTGCAATAGAAGTTTTAAAAGAAGACGCATTTTATAGAGAAGATAATAAGGCAATATATTCAGCAATATTAGGTTTATATGCTAAAAGTGAACCAATAGATATAATAACAGTAAAAGCAGAACTTGTTGAAAACGGAAGTTTTGAAAGAGTTGGTGGACTTGAATATTTAGCAAGTCTGCCAGAAAGAGTTCCAACAACAGCAAATGTTGAGAAATATATAAAAATTGTTGAAGAAAAATCAATGCTTAGAAATCTAATAAATTCTGCAAATGAGCTAGTATCACTTGGATATGATGAGTCTGAAGATGTAGATAAAATAATGGACTTAGCAGAAAAAAAGATTTTTGATTTAGCCCAAAAGAAAAATACAAAAGGATATACAGCAATAAAAGATGTTTTAGTAGAATCATTTGCTAAACTAGAAGAATTATATAATAGAAAAGGAAAAATAAGTGGAACTCCAACAGGGTTTGCAGATTTAGATTTAAAAACATCAGGACTTCATAATTCAGATTTACTAATAGTAGCAGCAAGACCTGCTATGGGTAAATCAGCGTTTGCAATAAATATTGCAACAAATGTAGCTTTGCAAGCAGGAAAACCAGTAGCAATATTTAATTTAGAGATGTCAAAAGATCAAGTAGGAAACAGAATTTTATGTAGTGAAGCAATGGTAGATAGTAATAAAATAAGAACAGGTCAAGTTGAAGATGATGATTGGGTAAAACTTGCTTCAACATTAGGAAGGTTATCAGAGGCACCAATATATATAGATGATACAGCAGGTATATCAATAATGGAAATACGTGCTAAATGTAGAAAACTAAAATTAGAAAAAGATATAGGGTTAGTAGTAATAGACTATCTGCAGCTTATACAAGGTAGTGGAGGAAAGAATGCTAGCCGTGAACAAGAAATATCAGAAATAAGTAGATCACTTAAAATATTAGCAAAAGAGCTAGATATACCAGTTATAGCTCTATCGCAGCTTTCTCGTGGAGTTGAAAAACGTGATGATAAAAGACCAATGTTATCAGACTTAAGAGAATCAGGAGCAATAGAGCAAGATGCTGATATAGTAATATTTTTATACAGAGATGATTATTATAATGAAGATAGTGAAAAGAAAAATGTAGCAGAGGTAATTTTAGCTAAACATAGAGGAGGTTCAACTGGAACAGTTGATTTAGCGTGGCTTCCAAGTTACACTAAATTTGCTAACTTAGAAAGAAGATTTTTTGAAGAAGAATGACCGATTGGGGACGTTTGTTATGGGACATTTTTGTCCACTTTTATACGTATGTTATTTTATAATATCTTAAATATATAATAAAATTTATCCGAAATCTCGGCAATACATAGTTTTCACTAAAATTGTAATATTTTTAAAGTACAGCACCCTCAGTATAAAACTGAGATTCCCTATACTTTGAAAAAAACAATTTTAAGTTCAAACTATGGTGTATTCGATTTTTCTAAATTTTATTATATATTTAAGATACAATTAAAAATGAACTAGTGTAATAAAGTGGACAAAAATGTCCCATAACAAACGTCCCCAATTGGACAGAGGAGAGAGTATGTTAAAAGAAAAAGTTTTTAATACAATAAAAAAATATAATTTGATAGAGAAAAAAGATAAAATTGTATTAGGTGTTTCTGGGGGACCTGATTCTATTTCTATGCTTTATATATTAAATGAACTTAGGAAAGAGAAAAAAATTGATTTTAATATATATGTAGCTCATATAAATCATGGTATAAGAGAAAATGCCAAAATTGATGAGAAATTTGTTTTAGACTTTTGCAAACAAATTGGTATAGAGTGTTATGTTTTAAATACAAATATTAAAGATATGTCTGAAAGAGAGAAAAGAGGACTAGAAGAAACTGGAAGAATAGTTAGATATAATTTTTTTGATGAAGTTTTAGAAAAAACTGGTTCAAATAAAATTGCAATAGCACATAACCAAAATGATAATGTAGAAACAGTTATAATGAATGTTGTAAGAGGTAGCGGATTAGCCGGATTAAGAGGCATTGAAGCTAAAAATGGAAAGTATATTAGACCATTAATTGAATGCAAAAGAGAAGAAATAGAAGACTATTGCAAAAAAGAAAATTTAAATCCAAGACATGACGAATCAAATGATGAAAATATTTATACAAGAAATAAGATAAGAAATATAGCTATTCCTTATATAAAAAAAGAATTAAATCCTAATATAATTGATACAATAACTAGATTGTCTGATATTGTAAGAGATGATTTAAATTATTTAGATATACAAATAGAAACAGCATATAAGAATATGTGTTTAGAAGAAAAAAATATCACAGAAAATGTATATAATGTGGAAAAAGGGGCTAAAATTATATTAGATATTAAAAAATTTAACAAAGAAAATATAGCAATTCAAAAAAGAGTAATTTTATATGCAATAAATAGGCTGTTTGGCACTACAAAAGGAATTGAAAAGATACATATAGAGGATATAATAAAACTTTGTAACAATAATATTGGCAATAAATATTTGACTCCAAACAAAAAAACTAAAATTGTAATCAAAAATAAAAAAATATATATCGAGACTGTAAAATAAGTAGCCGTAAAGGCTCAAAAAATGGAATATTACAGAATTATTTCTTTTAAAATAAAGTATTGAAAAAGAAATTTTGCTATGCTATATTTTATGCAACAACAAAAAATTCGTGAAAGAACAAATAGTTCTATAAGCAGAATATGGAGGAATTTAATTTTGAAAAATGGAATTAAAACATTAGCAGTATGGCTAATATTAGGTATCATTTTTATAGGATTATTAAATGCAGCATTTAATGATCCAGAAACAAAGATGAGTTATTCTGAACTAGTAGGTAAAATATCATCAGGAGAAGTTTCAGAAATAGAAATAGCTTCTGATAAAACAACAGCACATGTAACTTTAAAAGGAACAGAATCTACATCTAAAACATCACAAAAGGAAGTTACAATACCTAGTTTAGATGCATTTATGGAGCAAATATCTAATAATATAGTAAGTGGACAATTAACATTAACACAAGAGGAAGAGTCAATAATTATGACAATACTTAGTGCATTTTCACCATTTATTATATTAATAGTATTTTTAATATTCTGGTTATTACTTATGAATCCAAATCAAAACAATAATAAATCAATGAGTTTTGGAAAAAGTAAAGCTAGAATGCTAAATTCAAATGATGAAAAAACAAAAGTAACATTTAAAGATGTTGCTGGAATTGATGAAGAAAAAGAAGAACTAGCAGAAATAGTAGAATTTCTAAAATCACCTAAAAAATTCACAGATATGGGAGCTAGAATTCCAAAAGGAGTTTTATTAGTAGGTCATCCAGGAACAGGTAAAACATTGCTTGCAAAAGCAGTTGCAGGAGAAGCTGGAGTACCATTCTTTATTATAAGTGGTTCTGATTTTGTTGAAATGTTTGTTGGTGTTGGTGCTTCAAGAGTAAGAGATTTATTTGACCAAGCAAAGAAAAATGCACCATGTATAATATTTATAGACGAAATTGATGCAGTAGGGCGTCAAAGAGGAGCAGGACTTGGTGGAGGACATGATGAAAGAGAGCAAACACTAAACCAATTATTAGTAGAAATGGATGGATTTGCAGCAAATGAAGGAGTAATAGTAATGGCTGCAACAAATAGACCTGATGTATTAGATAAAGCTTTATTAAGAGCTGGAAGATTTGATAGACAAATAGTAGTAGGATCACCAGATGTAAGAGCAAGAGAAGATATATTAAAAGTACACGCAAGAAAGAAAAAACTAGCTGATGATGTAGATTTATCTACAATAGCTAGAAATACAGCAGGATTTGTAGGAGCAGATTTAGAAAACATATTAAATGAAGCTGCATTATTAGCAGCAAGAAGAGATAAAACAGAAATAGGAATGCAAGAAATAGAAGATGCAATGGTAAAAGTAACTATGGGACCAGAGAAAAAATCAAGAGTAATAAGTGATAGAGAAAAGAAACTTGTTGCTTTTCATGAAGCAGGTCATGCAGTTGCAAGTAGATTTTTACCTACACAAGATGCAGTTCATCAAATATCAATTATTCCAAGAGGAATGGCAGGTGGTTATACAATGTATAGACCATCAGAAGATAAACAATTTATGAGTAAATCTGAAATGGAAGAACAAATTATATCATTATTAGGTGGTAGAGTAGCAGAAGAATTAGTATTAGGAGATGTTTCTACAGGAGCAAGTAATGATATTGAAAGAGCTTCAAAAATAGCTAGAAGTATGGTTACTAAATATGGTATGAGTAAGCGTTTAGGAGCAATTACATTTGGTTCAGGACAAGAAGAAGTGTTCTTAGGAAGAGACTTTACACAACAAAAGAACTTTAGTGAAGAAACTTCTGGATTAATAGATGAAGAAGTAAAGAAAATAATAGATACAGCTTATCAAAACACAGTAGATATTTTAAATGCAAATATGGAAAAATTACACAGAGTAGCTGGTGTATTATTAGAAAAAGAAAAGATAGATGGAGAAGAGTTCGAAGCAATTATGAATTCATAAACTCCTTAAATATATCTAATTAAATACTAAAACAGAAATGAATTTTAAATTAATATTTTAAAATTCATTTTTGTTTTGTATTAGAAAAGTAAATGTGTTGACAAAACATGTTTGTTTGTTTTATAATGTATCTGTTACGAGAGAGGATATTTGTATACTAAATTTACAAATGGCTCATTAGCTCAGCTGGTAGAGCAACAGACTCTTAATCTGGAGGTCCTCGGTTCGAAACCGAGATGAGTCACCATAATGGCCAAGTTTTATAGCTTGGTCCATTTTTATATATGGAGGTATACAAATGGTAGATTTAAAAATATCTCAAAACAATAAATCAAAAGAAAGAAATCAAATTTTCAACTATTTATATGTTTTAGCAATATTAATGGTCATTGATAATCATTGTGCTTATAAAATAAATTTTTTTAATAACATATTTCCATATAATTCGTTTTATATGCCATTATTTGTTTTTATTTCAGGATACTTTTTTAAAAGAACTACAATTTTTGAGAACGTAAAGCATAAAATCAAAAAGATTTTTGTACCATATATGATATGGAATATTATTTTTGTTATTATCGCTTTTATATTAGATAAAACAATTGGAACAAATTGGATTCAAATTCCAACACCTAGAAAAATATTTTTAATTTTTATTTATGGTTCACCTACTACATTAAATGATCCTTGTTGGTTTGTAATAATGCTATTTTGGGTCTCTATCTTATATAATAGTATTAGAAATATCTTTAAAGAAGGTAGAACAAATGACATTATTTTATCTATATTCTTTTTAGTACTTGGACTTACTTCAACATATTTATGTATAAAACAATATAATATGAAAGGTGATTTATGGATATTTGCACTAAAAATTTCTTTTTATATTCAATTTTTTCATTATGGTTATGTTTTTAATAAATATATTGAAAAATACTTGCAAAAATTGCCTAATCTTTTAGTATGTGCTATTTGTTTATTTATAAATGTCGTACTAATTGTTAAATTTGGTAATAGAATAAATTTCTCATCAACAGCTGCAATGAATAATTTTAAAACTTGGTATTTACCAATAATAACATCATTTACAGGAATACTATTTTATTATGAAATTATGGAATTCTTGTCAAGAAAAATAGGGCAAACAAAACTAACTGATTTAGTTGCCAAAAATACTTTTACTATTTTAGAAACACATGTGTTTTTTATAAACATTCCGAACTTTTACATATATTTACAAATATTATGTGGTAGTACAAAGTATCCTAATTTTAGTGTGCCAGATTTCATACATGATGCGTGGTATAGATACAATACGAATGCAAATATACTTGGTTTCTTTTGTGCACTAGTTGGATGTTTATTAGTAATTTGCTTAATAGAAAAAATTAAACATAATAAAAAACGAATCCCTCAGAAGAATTCCTGAGGGATTCGTTTTTGCTGCTTTTATATTGTATTATTCAATTATATCCAGATATATTTAAGAATGAACAATATTGCCAAGAAGTTAAATATATTAATTTTTTTACAATAAAAATGCATAATAAAAGAAATTAAGGAAATAATAAGTAAAAAAATAGAAAGGATGAATTATGGGAACTTTAAATCAAATGGAATTACAAAATTTACGTCATTTTATTGGTGCACAAGAAAATGCATATGCTAAACTTACACATTATGCAGACACAGCAGTAGATCCACAAATTAAACAAATATTAAATAAAGCAGCACAAGATTCATTAAACTCAAAACAAAAATTAATATCTTTTTTAGGATAGGAGGGTAATATGGAAGAAAAAGCAATTGTAAATGATGTATTATCATCAGTAAAATCAAATTTAAAAGATTATGAAGGAGCTATAATAGAAACTGCAAACATGGAATTAAGACAAACTCTTCAAAATTTAAGAAATTCATCTGAAAGTTTTCAATATGAGTTGTTTAAGTTAGCAGAATCAAAAGGATACTATACTCCTGCACAAAATGCATCACAAGATGAAATTGTGACTGTAAAAAATGAAGTTTCAAACTTGTAATTAAAGGAGGGAAAACTTACCTCCTGATACATAGAGAATAAAAAACCCCTGAAATCCGTAGGAAAAAATGAAACGATAAAAAAAGTAAAAAAAATTTTAAAAAGATAAAACTTCCATAAAGCAATAGAATAGCTAAAAACAAGAGAAAAAGCTAAATAAGCAAACAAAAAATTGTATTGACAATACAATTTAAATATTGTAAGCTAAGAGTGAGAAAAGTATAGTTTTATACTTATGTTACAAAAGTGTTTCAAAATCTTGAAACTATTGGTACAAAAGGGGTGGTAACAATAACCAGTATTTTAAAAAATATTGTAATTTATTTAAGAGCGTGGATAAAACTAATAGTTATGTTTCTTATAGGACTTGCAATAATAGGATTCATAGTATTTGTAGTATATAAACCAATGTATAGTGTATCTTTAGATGGTGAATTTATAGGTTATACAGAAGATAGAGGTAAATTACAAAAGAAAATAAATGATTACATAAAAAGCGGAGATAGCAAAACAATAGCTTTTGTCGAAATAGATAACTTACCAGAATATAATTTATGCTTATTAAAAAAGGGGCTAACACCAAATGAAGAAGAAATATTTAGTACAGTAATTAGTTCTGGAGTTCCATATTATAAATATTATGCAATATTAGATAATGGTGAAGAAAAAAATTATGTTCAAACATATGAAGAAGCAGATGCTATAGTACAAGAGTTAAAAGCTAAGAATAGTCAAAATAAAGATAGTATATCATATACACTAAAATATGAAACGGAATTAAAACAATTTTCAGACAAAGATACAACAGTAGCAGCACTTTACAAAGAAATGCCAAAAGTTCAAAAATCTAAAATTGTTTATAAGAAAAATCTAGATTATTCAAATACAGCATTAGGAATAGCATTAATAGAACCTGTTTCAGGAACAATTACATCAAGATTTGGTAGAAGATCAAGAGGAACACATACAGGGCTAGATATAGCAACATCATCAGGAACACCAATAAAAGCTGCATCATCAGGTACAGTAATTTATTCTGGATATAAAGGTTCATATGGAAATTTAGTAATAGTTGCACATACAGATTCAACTCAAACATATTATGCTCACTGTAGTAGATTATATGTTAGTGTAGGACAAACAGTTTCTCAAGGAGAAACAATAGCAGCAATAGGTTCAACAGGAAATTCAACAGGACCTCATTTACATTTAGAAATAAGAGTAAATGGAGTTGCGAAAAATCCACAAAACTATTTATATTAAAAAATATCCCTAAACTATTTGTTTAGGGAATTATATTATAATTAACTACAAAGAGTTTGGATAGCAATATCTTTTATAAGAAGAGAGCTAAACTCTTCAAAGCGTAGGAAGCTTAAATCAGATAAATTTAAATTATCTCTAAATTCAGAAATAAGTAATCGGATTTTTTCTTTTAGAGAATCATCCAAATTTTTTATATCAAGTTTAAGAAAATATTTTGAATCATACTCGTATAAAGATGTTTTTAAATCTTTTGGAGAAGGGAGAATGGAGTTTAAAATATCGCAAAATGAAAAAACCTCATCCATATTATCAAGTTTATAAAGTAAATGAAGAGTCTCTTTAGTTTGTAAATCTATAATATCTTTAAAGCCACTACAAGTTTCAGATTTAGTAACGAAAATTACAAAAAATTTATTGCCAAAAGAAATAGTCTCATATGAAAGATTAGAGTTATCTGGCTTAAAATCTAAATCTTCATTTGCAATATCTAAAATAGCTAAAAAGAAATCTTGAACTTCAATAGAATTAGCTAAAAAAGAATGAATAGAGATATTATTTTCTTCTAGTTCAGTATAGTCGAACATGATTTTTAATTTGTTTTCATTTATTTTTTCAATCTTCATGTTATCTCCCCCAATATAAATAAATTATACATTATTTAAGAAAAAAGTAAATGTAAATAAATGTATATAGCCATTAGTAAATTATATTAAAAAAAAGTAAATAAATTACTTGAAAAATTAAGTATATCAAGATATAATATATCAGTAAAAAGTACAAATTTCCGTAGGAAAAAATGGAGGTAATATATGGCAACAAAAGAAAAAAATTTTTGGGTTTTTTTAATATTCATGTTATCAGGACTAGTAATAGGACGGATTACTTGGGGAATTAGCATCTAGAGTGAATTGGCTATGGTGGTTATCATATGCACAAGAATTTGGATTGTCGAACCCACTTACAATAGATATAAAAGTATTAAGAGTTTCTTTTTCATGTATGTTTAAAATAAATGTAGCAAGCATAATAGGAATGGGAATAGCACTTTTCTGGTATAGAAAAGTTTAGATAAAGGGCATAAAATAGACAGAAAGGAAACAAATGTCAAATATAAAAAACATACCAATTCAAGAAAGACCATATGAAAAAATGCTATTATATGGGGCAGAGGCACTTTCTAATAGTGAACTTCTGTCTATAATAATAAAAACTGGAACAAAAGAGAAATCGGCATTAGAAATAGCACAAGAGCTTATAAATTTGGTAGGAAATGAATTTAGCAATTTAAGATTTTTGCAAGAAGTATCAACAAATGAGTTAACCAAAATAGAAGGAATAGGAAAAGTTAAAGCAATAGAATTAAAAGCAGTAGGAGAAATAGCTAGAAGAATTTCAAAACCTTTAACTAATGCACAAATAAAAATAGAAAAAGAGTCAGACATAGTAGAATTATTCATGAATGAATTACAAAATGAAAAAAATGAAATTTTGAAAATTGTAATGCTAAACAACAAAAATATAGTAAGAAAAATATCTACAATTGCAGTTGGAAATGAAGGAAACATTATAACAAATGTAAAATCTATTTTAGCAGAGCCAGTGAAAATGCAGATACCTAGAATAATATTATTACATAATCATCCAAGTGGAAATTCAATTCCAAGCAAAATAGATATTTTATTTACAGAAAAAATAAAAGCGGCAGCAGAGTTATTAGATATACAGCTTTTAGCTCATATAGTTATAGGAGATGGCACCTATCATAATGTGATTTAAGAAAGGAAGAGTTAGATGAATAGAAATAGGCAAACAGAAATATTAGGAGGAATTATAACAGTTATTATACTTATACTTTTAATTTTTCTTTCAAATCTTGAAGTAAACAAGCTTTCATATCTTGAAACTGTTGCGAGTTCAGTTGTAAATCCGATTCAAAGAGTTTTTGCAGATTTAAGAAATAAAATCGAAGGAAACTCAGTATATTTTTCTAATATGGAAAGTATAATGCAGGAAAATGAAGAGCTAAAAAATAAAAATAGTGAATTAGAAACAGAACTAAGAGAATTAGAAATAATAAAAGCAGAAAATGCAACGCTTCAGAGTTATATGAACTTAACACAAAAATATTCATCATACAGCACAATACCAGCTTATGTAATAAATAGAGATGTAAGTAACTATAGTAGTACATTAATTTTAAGTGTAGGAACAAAAGATGGAGTAAAAGAGGGAATGACAGTAATAGCAGATAAAGGATTAGTAGGACATGTAATATCTTCCACAGAACATACTTCAAAAGTGCAAGTTATAATAGACTCTGCAAGTACAGTTAGTTGTACAATAAGCACTACAAATGAAAGTATAATATGTAAAGGAACATTAGAAAATAACCAAATATTAAGAGCGTCATATATACCAACAGCAGCAGAATTAATACAAGGCGATACAGTTTATACTTCAGGAATTGGAGGAATATATCCAAAAGGAATTATAATAGGAACAATAAAAGAAATAATAACAACAAGTAATATAACAGATAGATATGCCACAGTAGAACCAGCAGTAGATTTTTCAAAAGTAGATACAGTACTTATAATAAATAATGATTAGAGAAGAGGGCAAAGATGAGAAAAACAGTTATAGTTTTAGTGTTAATATTAGCATTTTTAATAATATATTTTCTTCAAGCCAATATATTTAATGTATTCACAATAGCTGGAGTAAAGCCAAATCTTTTTATCATATACATATTATTTATAGGTCTTTTTGCGAATCAGTTTGCTGGAATATCTTTTGGAGTAATATGTGGGCTTATATTAGATTTAATATATGGTAAAACAATAGGAGTTACAGCAATAATGCTATGTGCAATTGGATATTTAGGCTCATATTTTGATAAAAACTTTTCAAAAGAAAATAAATTAAAAATAATGTTTATGGTAATAGGATCAACATTTATTTTTGAATTTGGGACATATTTCTTAAGTTCAATTATATTAGATTTTAAAAGAGAATATCTATATTTTATAAAAATGGTAGTAATAGAAATTTTATATAATGTTTTACTAACAATAATACTATATCCATTAATACAAAAACTAGGATATGTAATAGATAGAAACTTTAAAAAGCAAAATATACTAACAAGATATTTTTAAAAAAATAGAAATGAAAGAAGGTGATATTCTGAAACATACAAGCGAATTAGAAAGCTCTAATTTTCGATATAATTTAATAGTAACAATAGTTTATTTAATAGGCATAATTATTTTAATTACATTATTTAATTTGCAAATTGTAAATGGTGCAGAATATCGTGAAACATCAAATACAAAGCTTGCTCGTGAAGCTACAATAGAAGCTGCAAGAGGAAGTATATTAGATAGAAGTGGTAATGTACTCGTAAGTACAGAAATGGACTTTTCATTAGAAATGTATAAATCTAAAACAGATGATGCACAATTAAATAGCTCTATATCGCTTATGACAGCAATATTAGAAAGAAATGGAAATTCATATGTAGATACATTTCCAATAAAAATAGAACCATTTGAATATAATTTTAATTCAGCAGAAGAATTAAATGAGTGGAAAACAAAATATAAAATACCAGAAGCAGCATCAGCAGAAGAAGCATTTTATTTATTTAGAGATAAATACAGTATACAAAGTGAAGATGTAAAAGAAATAAGAAGAATATTAGCAATAAGATATGCAATCACAACAATAGGTTATTCAACAACAAGGTCAATAGAAATATCGGATAAAATTTCAAGAGAAAGTGCTGTACAACTTCAAGAAAACTCACAAAACTTAACAGGTGTAAATATAGTAGTAGAACCGATAAGAACATATCATACAGGAAATTTAGCATCACATATTATTGGATATATGGGAAGAATATCAGACAAAAATAAAGATGAATTTGAAAAAGAAGGTGATACACACAAATATGATTCTGATGATAAAGTAGGACAGTCAGGTATAGAAAGTGTATTTGAGAAGTACTTAAGAGGAGAAGATGGAATAAAGCAAATAGATATGTCTGTTGATGGAACAGTAACAGGAGAATATACATCTCAAGAAGCTATAGGAGGAGCAGATGTAGTTTTAACAATAGATGCAAACCTTCAAAGAATAGCAGAAGATGCATTAGAAAGAAACATTATAAAAATAAGAGAAGGCGGATTTATGGGAAATGTATATGATGCAAATGGAGGAGCTGTTGTAGTTACAAATGTTAGAACAGGTGAAATTTTAGCAATGGCAAGTTATCCAGATTATGAACCATCACAATTTTATAATGGTATTTCACAAGATTTATATAATGCATATACAGACTCAACTACAAAGCCTTTGCGTAGTAGGGCAACACAAGAAATTTATCCACCAGGATCAATATTTAAAATGGTTACAGCAGTAGCAGGACTAGAATCAGGAGTTATAGGTGTAAGAGACTATGTAAACGATAATGGTAGATTTATAGTATCAAATGACCCAAATTATAATAACCCAGCATGTTGGTATTTTAACTCATATGGAAGAGGACATGGAAACTTAAATGTATCAGGAGCTTTAATGAAGTCATGTAATTATTATTTCTTTGAGGTAAGTAACAGAATGGGAATAGATACATTAGATGTTTATGCAGATTATTTTGGACTTGGAAGAAAAACAGGAATAGAGCTTAGCGAGAACTCTGGAATATTAGCTTCAAGAGAAGTAGCAGAAGAAAGAGGAGAAAAAGTTTGGTCAAAAGCACATACAGCATCAGCATCAATAGGACAGAGTTACAATACCTTTACTCCCGTACAAATGGCAAAATATATTTCCATGGTAGCTAATGGAGGACATCCAATTGATTTAAGTATAGTAAAAAATGTCATAAACTCAAATGGATCACAAGTATCTAGAGAAGAGATAAATGAATATGTAAATAAAAAATTGAATAAAGAAGCAGTTAGTACAGAAGATAAAAACATAAATCCGGAAACAATAGCAGCAGTACATGAAGGAATGAAATCAGTTGCAGAAGAAGAAGGAGGAACCGCTTACTCAATATTTAGAGATTTTGAAATTGAGATAGGAGGAAAAACAGGATCAGCAGAGCTTTCAAATAGAAAAGACTCAAAAGATGTAATAGCTTGGTTTGCAGGTTTTGCACCTTATGAAGATCCAGAAATAGCAATTGTTGTTGCAGTTGAAAAAGGAGGACATGGATATTATACAGGAGAGGTTGTAAGAGATATAATGGCAGAGTATTTCGGAATGAACATGAAAGAAATTGTCGGAGATATGTCTGCTACAACTGAAATAGAATCTTTTAGGTAGAAAGAGGGGGATTACATGCTAAGTAACGTAAAAATCAGCCAAACTACAAATGAGATAATATTAACTGTTAGTGTTATAGCAGACATTAATGAAATATTACAAGAAATACGAGTAAAACTTCCAAAACTAAGTGACTTTTATCAAACATCAACAATTCCAATAAGAATAACAGGAAGATTATTTACAGAAACAGAAATGGAGAAAATAAAAAGATTAATAAATAGTGAAATAAAGGTGGAAATAAAATTTGATGATACATCAGATTTACTAGGACTCCATGCTATAAAGAAAACTTTTGAAATAGGAACAGAAATCTCTGAAACTAAGTTTGTACAAGGTTCATTAAGATGTGGTAGGAGAGAAGAATATTCTGGAAGTTTAGTAATATGTGGAGATGTAAATGCGGGAGCAGAAATTATAGCAGGTGGAAATATAATGGTTCTAGGTGCTCTAAGAGGTTTGGCTCATGCAGGAGCTAATGGAAACAAAAGAGCTATAATATCTGCAAATTATATAGATGTTACTCAAATTAGAATAGCAAATTTAGTTACTGAAGTTGCAGAAAAAACTAGCAAATGTCCAGTATGTAAAGTTGAAAATGATGAGATAATTATAGTTTAGAAAATAAGTAGAAACAGGGTTATGATTAAAACAAAATCATAACCTTTTTCATTTTCCTTAAAAAAACTAATGCCCATGTCTAAATTTTCCATAACGCTAAGAAGATTAGCAATTTTTATATATTGTTCAAGCTTTTCTTGTTTATCATTTTCAAGATAAGGTTTTAGTGAATGTAAGAGTTTATTTCGTGGACAATCCTGATTTTTATTCATTTTAGATATAATATCTTTT
>CATJZH010000100.1 GCA_949746285.1 uncultured Clostridia bacterium | reverse complement strand
TGATACTAGATTTTAAAAGGAGGAATTTTAGATATGGAAAACGAATTACCAAAAACAAAAATTGATGAAAGAACAGGTATTGAATATCATTTAGAGGGGGGTTATTATATTCCAAACCTAGCAATGCCTAAACAAGAAAAAATCACTTTAAATAAATATGGAAGAATGAGATTAAAATATTTGAAAGAATATAAAAAAGCTGAATATACTATAATGCTTATGGACGGAACATTAAATACACACTTAAAAGAAATACAAGAAACAGCAGATAATAGAGTACAACAGGTTATTAGTGAGTTAAAAGCCAAAAGTGATTTAACCGAAAATATGAAAAATACTGATATGTTATACTGGGTAGGTACTATGAACTCGATTAAGGCACAAGCAGAAGAAATTGTTTTTGGTGAATTGATTTATGTGTAAAGAGTTATAGAATAGTTTGATTATATGAAATATGTAAAATAATAAAAAAATATGTAAAAAAAGTAAAAAAGAGACAAGTATGCTATTGACATACTTATCTCTTTTTGATATGCTATAGAAAAATAAAGTTATTAGGGGGCATAACTTTGAAATCTAAAAGATATTCAATAAGATTAAATGGGGAGAGTTTAATTGAATTTGCAGAAAAACAAGGAAACTTTACAGATACAATAAAGTATTTGATAGAAAAAGAGATATTCCAAAATGGAATTAGAGATTTACAAACAATAATACCGACTAAAAGAAGTGATGAATATTTTAAAAATGGAGGTATAAACAAATGAGTGAAGAATTATTGCAAAGAGATTTAATTAAACATCCAGATAGAATTGGCAACTGGTTATTCTATAATATAGGAGCAACAACGATAAAAAATTTAAAACAAAATAATATAATTGAAAACATAGATTATGGAGATATAGAAAATAGAAAACCAGATGGAATAATAGTTTTTAACAAAAAGGTAATTGCTATAATAGAAAATAAAAAACCTAGTGAATTTAATACAGAAAGCAAAAAAGCTAAAGCAATAACTCAAGCTTTAGAAGTTGGTAGGGCTTTAAATTCAAAATTAGCAATTATTACAGATACAAAGGAGACACTATGGATTAACTGTTTTAATGGTGAAAAAATTTTAGATGAAGATGGAAAAGTTCTTACAACAAATTTTGACTACAAAGACAGTGTAATAGGAGTATTAATACAACAGATATTGGATAGCGTAGATGAAAGAAATTCACAAATTAAGACTGTTGAAAAGAGGGATCCTACTCCGCTTGCTAAACAAATATGGCAGGATATTTGGACTGTTAGTGGTGCAACACCAGAAAATTGCCTATATACTTTTGTTGAAATTTTTATATTTAAATATTTAAGTGACTTAAATGTTTTAAGAGGAATTTATAATTTTAATAATATAATAGAAATGTATAAAACTAATACCGAAAATGAAGTTTTAGAAACATATGCTAAAACAGTAAGACCAAAAATAAAAGAACTTTTTCCTAGAAGTGAGAAAGACAATACAACGATTATAAATGGAACAATTTTTGTTAGCAAAGATGATAAAGCTATTGAAGGTTATAGTGGAGTTTTTAGAAAAATCTTATTTAGATTTAAAGATTATGGAAAACTACAAAATATTGACTATGATTTTAAGAGTAAGCTTTTTGAAAGTTTTTTGAAAGAAAGTATTAGTAAAAAAAATTGGGGACAATTCTTTACTCCTTTAAAAGTTGTAAAACCAATGGTAAAAATGGCTGATATAAGAGAGGATATGAAGATATGTGACCCAGCTTGTGGAGTTGGAAAATTTTTATTAGAATCTATTTTGCCGAGTATAAAAGATTTATTTTTGATTGATAATGGTCATTTAAAACAAAAAATAGAATTAAGAGGATTTGATAAGGGATTCGATAAAGAAGAGCAAAGAACAATTATATTAGCAAAAGCTAATATGTTAATATATTTTTCCGATTTAATAAAAGAAAATGTAAATATTACTAAAGAATTTTCAAAAGTTTTTAATGATACTTTTATATTAAAAACTAATTCAATATTGGGAACATTAAGAGATCCAATAGAAAATGAATATGATTTAATATTGACTAATCCACCATATGTAACTAGTGGTAGTAGTAATTTAAAAGAGGAAATAAAGAAGGATGAAACATTAGAAAATTATTATAAAGTAAACGCTTTAGGAGTAGAAGGATTGTTTATGGAGTGGATTGTAAAAGCTCTAAAACCTCAAGGTAAAGCATTTATAGTAATACCAGATGGAATATTAAATAGACAAAATGATTCTAATTTGAGAAAATTTATTATGGATAATTGTTATATTGATGCTCTTATTTCATTACCTTTAAACACATTTTTTACTACAAATAAAAAAACATATATATTGGCATTAACTAAAAAACAAAATATAAATCAAATACAAAAAGAACCAATTTTTTCTTATATTGTAAGTGATATAGGTGAAACTTTAGATATTAATAGATTTGAAACAGGAGAAAATCAATTAGAATATGCAGTACAATTGTTCAATCAATTTAAAGGAGCTAAAAATTATTTTAAAACTGATGATAAGAGATGTAAAATAATACCAATAGATTTCTTTGAAAAACAATATCAAAAAGATTGGATTGTAGATAATTTATGGAATAATGAAGAAAAGATACAATTAGGTATGATAGAAAAACCTAAAGTTATGACTGTTTCAGAATTTAGCAATTTTATAGGAGAAGTATCAAGTGAAATATCAGAATATCAATCTTTGTTTTTAGAAGTAGATGAAAAAAAAAAGAATGATGTAGAATGGGAAAAATACAAAATTAAGGATATTTTTGAAATATCAAAAGGAAAATCAAAATATACTAAAAAGTATGGTCAAGAACATAAAGGTATATTTCCAATTTATTCAGCTTCTAATATTGCTCCATTAACATATTGTGATTCATATGACTTTGATGGAAAATATCTTACATGGGCTTCAAATGGGTTTGCAGGGTATATGAAAGTATTAGATGGTAAATTTTCTATTAATGGAGATAGAGGCATTTTACTTCCAAGACAAAATAATATATTATTAGAGTACATAAAAATAATATTAGAACCGAAACTTAGAGAGTTAGCTAAAGGAAGAAAAGGTGAAAAAGGTAAAGATGAATTTACAAAAGTATATCCATCAATGATAGAAAACATAGAAATACTGTTACCAATAAATAAAGAAACAATGGAAATTTCTGTAGAATACCAAAAAGATGAAGTATACAAATATCAAATGTTATCTGAATTTAAGAATAAAATTAATCAAAATAAGTCTAAAATTACAAATAATAACTTAGATATAAAAGGTTTTGAAAAAACTAAAAAATATAAGATTTCAGACTTGTTTACTATTGAAAAGGGGCTTTCTAAATATACAAATAAATACTTTGTCAAAAACAAGGGTAATTTTCCAGTATATTCATCTCAAACATTTAACGAAGGAATTATTGCAAATATAAACACGTATGATTATGATTGTAATTGTATTACGTGGACAACAGACGGAGTTTATGCTGGAACAGTTTTTTTACGAAATGGTAAATTTAGTATGACAACTCATTGTGGAGCATTAATGTTAAAAAAAGAATTTGATGGCATTATAGATTTAGAGTATATATATGCTGTGCTATTTAACAAATTAAAACAATTTGCTAATGGAGAACAAAATAAAAGAGTAACTGTAAATATAATAAAAAATATATATGTAGATATTCCTTTAGATAAAAACAATAAAATAGATATAGATAAGCAAAAGGAATATTCTAAAACATTCAATAAATTTAAATTAGCTAAAAAGGAAGTAATTTCAAGATTGGATAAACTTTTAGAGATTAATATAATTTAGATTGGTAATACTATTTTCAAAGGAGAAAATTAATATTTTATATTCTCTCCTTTGAATTAAAAGTTATATTAAATTTTTATTTGTTGAAATTTATAAAAATTATGATATACTTTAATAAATTGATTGATATTTTGT
>CATJZH010000099.1 GCA_949746285.1 uncultured Clostridia bacterium | reverse complement strand
TGTCTAGCTCTACCTGTTCCTTTTTGTCTCCAAGGTTTTCTTCCACCGCCTCTTACTTCAGCTCTTGTTTTTGTACTTTGTGTACCTTGTCTTTGATTAGCTAAATAATTAACTAATACACTATGCACAACAGCTTCATTTGGTTCTATTCCGAAGATTTCTTCTTTTAAATCTACTTTTTTAACCTTTTTTCCTTCTATATTATATACATCTATACTTGGCATTTAATCTTCCTCCTTCCTTCTATTTAGATGCTTTTACTGATCTTTTAATTTTTAATATGCTTCCTTTATTTCCAGGCACTGAACCTTTTATTAAAATAGCATTTTTATCTAAATCTACTTTTACAACTTCTAAGTTTTGTACTGTTACTTTATCAACACCCATATGTCCTGGAAGTTTCTTTCCTTTAAATACTCTACCTGGTGTTGATGTAGATCCCATTGAACCTGGTCTTCTATGATACATAGAACCATGTCCCATTGGTCCTCTTGATTGTCCATGACGTTTTATAACACCTTGGAATCCTTTTCCTTTTGTTATTCCTTGGATATCTACTTTATCTCCTACTTCAAAAGCATCAACTTTTATTTCATCTCCTACTTTAACAGCTGATATACTTTCTTCACATGCTCTAAATTCTCTTAAATGTTTTACTGCTTTTACACTTGCTTTTTTGAAGTGTCCACTTTTAGGTTTGTTTACTTTCTTTTCTTTTACTTCTCCAAATCCTAATTGAACTGCATTATATCCATCTGTTTCAACTGTTTTGATTTGGACTACTGGACATGGTCCAGCTTCTATAACTGTTACTGGAACAACTAAACCTTTTTCATCAAATATTTGAGTCATTCCAACTTTTTTTCCTATTAAAGTTTTCATTTTTTCCTCCTAACTATTGGCTGATAAATCAGCTTGGTTTTGATTTGTTTTACTATAATTTGATTTCTATATCAACACCTGCTGGTAACTCTAATTTCATTAAGCTATCAACTGTTTTTTGTGTTGGATAAAGAATATCGATAACTCT
>CATJZH010000098.1 GCA_949746285.1 uncultured Clostridia bacterium | reverse complement strand
ATAAAAATATAATTTTAACAAACAAAGGTGAAGAAAAACTAGAAAAAATTTCTGATGAAAATAAAAAAGAGTTTAATTACTCAAAAATAATTAATTTTGCTGTAAAAAATTGTAATGGAGATTATATTGTTCAATTAAATAATGATACTGAAATAATAACAGAAAATTGGTTAGAGAAAATGTTAGGATTTTGCCAAAGAGAAGATGTAGGAGCAGTGGGAGCAAAATTATATTATCCTGATGAAACAATACAACATGCAGGAATTATAGTTGGAGTAAGAACAGTTGCAGCACATATGTTTAGAGGACTTTCTAAACAGAAAGAAGGATACTTTGGAAGAGAAGATTTAATTCAAAATATGAATGCAGTAACAGCAGCTTGTATTATGACAAAAAAATCAATATATGATGAAGTAGGATTTATGAATGAAAATTTTGCAGTTGCATTTAATGACATAGATTTTTGCTTAAAAATAAGACAGGCAGGGAAGCTTATAGTGTATAATCCTTTTGTAGAATTATGGCATTATGAATCAAAAACTAGGGGAGATGACAATGCTCCAGATAAAATAGAAAGATTTCAAAAAGAAATAAATCTATTTTTGGAAACTTGGAAAGATATGCTTAGTAAAGGTGATGAATATTATAATAAGAATTTTAGCTTAGAATCAGATATGTATGATATAGAGACTAAAAAAGTTTAATATATAACTTACTAAAATTGAAAGGAAAATGTGATGAACATTATAAAACATAGAATAAATCAAATAAAATTTTATATTGGAAAATATGGTTTTATAAAAACATTAAAAAAGTGTATAAAAACTGTACTTAGAAAAATAATAAGATTTTTAAAAGGAGAAAAAGATCTTCAATATGGTGATTATGGTGGATGGATAAAATTTAATGAACCTAAAGATGCGGATTTGAAGTTACAGATGAAAAAGAAATTTGCAATTTCTCCTAAAATTAGTGTAATAGTACCAATGTATAAAACCAAAGAAAAGTTTTTTAAAGATTTAGTAAATTGTATGATAAATCAAACATATTCAAACTGGGAACTTTGTTTAGCAGATGGTAGTCCAGAACAAAATGAAAACCTAAAGAAATATTATGAAAAAGATAATAGAATTAAATATAAATATTTAAATGAAAATTTAGGAATAGCAGGAAATACAAATGCAGCAATAGATATGGCAACAGGTGAGTATATAGCTCTTTTAGACCATGATGATATTTTGTCAGATTATGCTTTATTTGAAGTAGTAAATTGTATAAATAAATTTCCAAATGCAGAATTTATATATTCTGATGAAGATAAAATAGATGAAAATGATAATAGATATGATGCTTATTTTAAACCAGATTTTGCACCAGACACATTAAGGTGCCAGAATTATATATGTCATTTTAGCATATTTAAAAAAGAACTAATGGATAAATTAGAAGGCTTTAAGGCAGATTATGATGGAGCACAAGATTACGATATATTTTTAAGAATGTCAGAAGTAACAAAACCAGAGAATATAAAGCATATACCAAAAATCTTGTATCATTGGAGAGTACATAGTGAGTCTACTGCTAAACTAAATAGTAATGCTAAAAATTATGCTTTTGAAGCAGGAAAAAAAGCAATAGAAGATCATTTAAAAAGAGTTGGTTTAGAAGGAGAAGTGACACCAGGCTGTATAGAAGGAATTTATAGAGTAGATTATAAAGTAAAAGGAACCCCAAAAGTATCAATAGTTATACCAAATAAAGATGGAAAAGATATTTTAGAAGTTTGTATAAATTCTGTTTTAGAAAAAACAACTTACAGCAATTATGAAATAGTAGTAGTAGAAAATAATAGTGAAACAAAAGAAATTTTTGAATACTATAAAGAAATAGAAAAAAATGATAAAATACAAGTTGTAAAATATCCCAATAAAGGATTTAACTATTCAGCAATAATAAATTTCGGAGTAAAAAATTCAAATGGAGATTATATTATTCAGTTAAATAATGATACAGAATTAATAACACCAAATTGGCTTGAAATTATGCTTGGATTTATACAAAGAGAAGATGTGGGAGCATTAGGTGTAAAATTATATTATCCAGATGAAACAATACAACATTCAGGAATAATTGTTGGTGTTGGCGGAATAGCAGGCAATAGATTTAAAAGCATACCTAAAGATGGACATGGGTATTTTGCTAAAGAAAGCATGATAGAAAACTTAAGTGCAGTAACAGGAGCATGCTTAATGACCTCTAAATCAGTATATGAAGAAGTAGGATGGATGGATGAAAATTTAGCAGTTGCATTTAATGATGTAGATTTTTGTCTAAAAATAAGAGAAAAAGGATACTTGGTTGTATATAATCCATTTGTTGAGTTTTGGCATTATGAATCAAAATCAAGAGGTCAAGAAAACACTCCAGCAAAAATAAAAAGATTTCAAGGAGAAATGTCTACATTTGAGAAAAGATGGGGAGATATTTTAGATGAGGGAGATCCATACTATAATGTTAACCTAAGTTTAGATACAGAAGTTTATCATATGAAAAATATAAAAGTAAATTATGACCCATAGGGGACGGTAGTTTAGGTAAAATTTATAAAGGGTGTTTAAGTTTATGGATGTTAAAAATAATTTTAAAAAACTAAAATATCATTTTAAAAGATATGGATTTATTGAAACTATTAAAAAAGTTTTTAAAAGAATATTTCATATTAAAGAAAATAAAATGACTAATCAAGAGCAATATGAAATTTGGATGAAAAATAATTTACCATTAGATATAGACTTTGAATTTCAAGAAAAAGCTAAATTTAGAAATAAACCTAAAATTAGTATTGTAGTACCAATGTATAATACTAATGAAAACTTTTTTAAAGAATTGATAGAATGTTTAATAAATCAAACATATTCAAATTGGGAACTTCTTTTAGCTGATGGTAGTGAGAATAAAAATGAAAATTTAAAACAATATTATGAAAGTGATGAACGAATTAAATACAAATTTTTAAACTGTAATGAAGGTATTGCAGAAAATACTAATGCTGCTTTAAAAATGGTAACAGGTGATTTTGTAGCTTTTTTAGATCATGATGATTTACTTTCTCGAGATGCTTTATATGAAGTAGTAAATGTTATAAATAAAAATAAAGAAGTAGATTTTATATACACAGATGAAGATAAAATAGATGAAGATGGGGAGAGGTTTGAACCATATTTTAAACCTGAGTATTCTCCTGAAACATTAGAATGTAACAACTACATAACTCATCTTGTAGTTCTAAAAAAGGATATAATTGATAAAATAGGATTTTTGAATTCTAAGTTTAATGGTGCACAGGATTTTGATTATGTATTAAGAGCTTCAGAAGAAGCTAAACAAATAATACATATTCCTAAGATTTTATATCATTGGAGAGCTCATAGAAATTCAACTGCAGATACAGCAGATGCTAAACCATATGCATATAAAGCTGGACTAGAAGTTATAGAAGATCATTTGAAGCGAGTAGGAAAATCAGGAATAGTTGAATATGGACAAGATGTTCCAGGAATATATAAAATCAAATATGAAATATTTGATAATCCTAAAGTATCAATAGTTATTCCAAATAAAGATCATATAGATTTACTTAAAACTTGTATAAATTCAATTGTAAAACTTACTACATATTCAAATTATGAGATTATAATTATAGAAAATAATAGTGAGAAAAACGAAACTTTTGAGTATTATAAAAAAATAGTAAAAAATAAGAATATAAAAGTTCTAAATTATAATGAAAATACAGTATTAGATAGTTATGGAGTTCAAGATGTAACATGTAAAAATACTAATTTGGAAAAAGAATTTAATTATTCAAGTTTAATAAATTTTGGTGTTAGAAATGCTAGTGGTGAATATATTCTTCAATTAAACAATGACACAAAGTTATTAACAGGTGACTGGCTGGAAACTTTTATTGGATATGCTCAAAATAAAGAAATCGGTGCAATAGGTGCTAGACTATACTTTAGTGATAAATCTATTCAACATGCAGGAATTATTGTAGGAATAGCAGGAATAGCAGGCAATGCATTAGTTAATTTACCATATGGAAAACATGCATATTTTGGAAGAGAAGCAGCAACTAGAAATACATCAGCTGTTACAGGAGCATGTTTGTTTTGTAGAAAAGAGCTGTATGAAGAAGTTGGATTTATGGATGAAGAGAAATTTAAAGTTGCATTTAATGATGTAGATTTTTGTTTGAAATTAATGGAAAAGGGATATAGAAATTTATATAATCCATATGTAGAGTTGATCCATTTTGAATCAAAAACAAGAGGATATGAAATTACAGAAGAGCAGCAAGAAAGATTTAATAATGAAGCAAATAATTTTAAGAAAAAATGGAAGAAATTTTTAGATAAAGGTGATCCATATTATAATAAGAATTTTACAAGAAAAAGCTGTAACTTTGATATAATAACAGATTAGGAGAAAAAAAGTGGAAAAAAAGAATATAACTTTAAAAGTATTTGAATTTTTTGAAAATATAGGACTTTTTATTTTAGAAAAAATTTATCTAAAAAAATTAGCGGATTTGTATAGAGAACATATAGAAGGAATGAGATATTTAATATGTGGTGGATTATCAACAGTAGTAAATATAGTAGCTTATGCGGTAGGTGCCTATGCAATCTTTTTAGCAATACCAGAAGATAATTTGAGAGTTACAGTTAGTGATACTTTTGCTTTTATTATTGCACTTATATTTGCGTATTGGGTAAATAAAACAATAGTATTTGATAGTAAATGTGAGAATGCTAAAGCTTTATTAAAGGAAATATTTTCTTTTACTTCTTGTAGAATTTTTACTCAAATTATAAGTTTAGGTTTGATGAATTTAGCTATAGTTATTCACATGAACGAAATTATAATGAAAATAATTGCTAATATAGTTGTAATTATTTTAAATTTTATTTTGAGTAAACTTATTATTTTTAAAAAAAATAAGTAAATTTGTAAATATTTTAAATATATGTAGAAATATAATTTATTTTTTTGTAATGAAAGGATAACTATATGAAAGACAAAAGAGAATTAAATAAAATAAGAAGAACTAATGCTAAAATATATCCAATATATAAAATGTTTTCATGGGATTTATTATGTTTTTATTCAATAGAATTTTTATTTTATACTATTACTAAAAAAGTTACTGCTTCAGAAATATTAATAATAAATGGTTTTTATTTGTTGTTTAGATTGTTGATGCAAATACCAGCAGTAGCAATTACAGACTTTTTAGGAAAAAAGAAAAGTATAGTTTTAGGAAATATAATGCTTATATTTTATATGTTATCACTAATATTTATTCCAGGTGCAATAGGAATAATTATAGCAGATTTTATTTTTTCAATAGGGTATGATATAAAAACAATTTCTGAACCAAATTTACTGTATGATTCTGTTGCAACCAAAGGTGGAGACGGCTTATATTCAAATTTGGAAGCTAAAGGAGGTAGCTGGTATTATATACTTGATGGAATAGCATCATTAACAGCAGGATATTTGTTTGTAATAAATAATTATTTGCCTATGATTATATGTTTAGGATTTATTGTAATATCTACTATATTATCTTTTAGATTTAAGGATATATACACAGTAAAAAAGGAAAGAAGCAAGGGGCTAATAGATACATTAAAAGAATATAAACAAGATTTAAAAAGCTCTTTTAAATTTATTTTAAAATCAAAACGAATGAAAGCATTTATACTTTTTCAAATAGTTTTTTATAGTTTGATAACTATAATAGATACATATAATGGTGATTTATTAATTAGTATAGGAATACCAGAAGAACAATTCTCTATGATATTTGCTATATTGATTTTTATAGGAGGAATCTCTATTTCTTTAAAAAGACCAATAGAAAAGAAATTTAAAAACAGAACATTATGTTTTATATCATTAGGTTATATAGGAGCATGTATCATAATAGGGATAATTTCTAGTTTTTATGCTAAAACTACAATTATACCAATTATATTAATAATGTATGCTGTACAAAAAATAACTACTTCAATTTGGTATATATTAGAGTCAAAGTATTTAAAGAATTTTACTAATGAAAACATGAGAAATAAAATTACATTTTCTTATGAATTTATAGGTGGAATTGCAGCAAGTATATTTTCAGTATTAGGTGGACTATTATTAGAAATTGTAAATGTTCAAAATGCATTTTTACTTGTAGGATTATTTGCGTTAGCAATTATGATACTTACTTTAGATTATATGAGGACTAGATTTGGATTAAAACCAGAAGAGTATAAAAAAGAGGATATAGAGTTTATAAGTGCGACAAATAAAAATTAGTGCTTTAGTTTACAAAGAAAAATAAAAATGATATAATGAACGCGAAAAAAATCGGATTTTGAAAGGAAATAAAAAAATGGATAAAGTAGCTGTTTTAATACCTTGTTATAATGAAGCAAAAACAGTAAAAAAAGTAGTAGAAGATTTTAAAAGAGAATTGCCAGAAGCAGTAATTTATGTTTATGACAATAATTCAAAAGATGGAACAGATAAAATCGCAAAAGATGCTGGAGCAATAGTAAGATATGAAACTAGACAAGGAAAAGGCAATGTAATTAGAACAATGTTTAGGGAAATAGATGCAGAATGTTATATAATGGTTGATGGAGATGATACTTATCCAGCTGAAAGCGCAAAAGAAATGATAAAAGCCGTTTTAGAAGAAAATGTTGACATGGTAATAGGAGATAGATTATCATCAACATATTTTCAGGAAAATAAAAGACCATTTCACAATATAGGAAATGTAACTGTTAGAATGTTAATAAATAGAATATATAAAAGTGATATAAGAGATGTTATGACAGGACTTAGAGCATTTAGTTATAAATTTGTAAAAACATTTCCAGTTATGTCAAAAGGCTTTGAATTAGAAACAGAAATGACAATTCATTGTCTAGATAAAAATATGAAAACTAAAAATATAATTATTGAATATAGAGATAGACCAGCAGACAGCCCATCAAAATTAAATACTATTCCAGATGGAATAAAAGTAATAAAAACAATATTTGGCTTTTATAAAAATTATAAGCCATTAGCATTTTTCACAATATTTGCATTATTATTAGGAATAATAGGGTTAGTATTTTTCATACCAGCTGTTGTTGTAATGTTTAAAACTGGTGAAATAAAAGTACCATCAATAATACTTAGTATGTTACTTTTTGTATGCACACTTCAATCTGTTTTTACAGGTCTAACATTAGATAATATTATAAAAAATGCAAGACAAACTTTTGAAATGAGACTAATAGATTGTGAAAGAGAGTTAAAATATAGAAGATAAAAACATAATGTAAAGAAGGGGTATAATAATGAGTTCAGAAATAAAAGTATCAATTGTTGTTCCTATATATAATCTTGAAAAATATGTGCCAAGATGCTTAGATGCATTGGTTAACCAGACATTAAAAGAAATAGAAATTATTTGTGTTAATGACGGTTCAAAAGATTCAGCACCACAAATTATAGAAGATTATAAAAAAAGATATCCAAATAAAGTTAAAACTTTTCATAAAGAAAATGGTGGAGAATGGTCTGCTAGAACATATGGTTTAAAACAAGCTACAGGTGAGTATGTTGGATTTATTGATAGTGATGACGTTCCAGAAGTTACATGGGCTGAAAAATTATATAACGCAGCTAAAGCAAATGATGCAGATATTGCATTTAGCGGATATGATAGAGTAGACCTAGATACTGGAAAAACTGTATCTACAGAAATGACTCAATATGGCATTATGAATAAAGAAGTAGACTGGAATGATGACTTTATAGTTTATGCTAATCCTTCTTTATGGAATAAAATTTATAGATTAGAAAAAGTAAAACACCTAGAATTTTTACCTTTTAGAGGATGTAATGATACATTATTTTTAATATATTCATATATGGATGGAGTAAAAAAATTAACATTTATACCAGATGTATTATACCATTATTATTTGCGTTCAAGTTCGCAAATTCATAGTATGAACGAAAAAGATATTGAAAATCTAAAAAAATATTTGCTAGTAACAAAAGAACATAGTATTCAAATAGGAAAATATGAAGAGTATAAAGAAACTCTAGCTACAATGGCATTTCTTCATTTAGCGATTTCATGGGCTTTTATGCTATCATATGATAAATCTGTAAAAATAAATGAGGCTTTAAAAGGAATTGTATCTTATTTAAATCAAAATTTTCCAGAATGGAAAAATAGTAAACATTTTAGAATGTCACATTGTTTTCCAAAAGGTTTGAAATTTATTTGTATATGGGGAGTTCATTTCTTTTATAAAATTCATTTACCTATTGTTTATATTTGGGTAAATAGATTTTTATTAGATGTGCTTAAATTGGAAGTAAAATGGTGAAAATTTAATAAATTAAAGATATTATAATTTTTTAAGGTT
>CATJZH010000097.1 GCA_949746285.1 uncultured Clostridia bacterium | reverse complement strand
GGTTTGTGGACTGTAACGGTGGCGTGAACTACTACTACTATGACTATTCGGCGGCTGGCGTGCGTCCCGTAGTTTCTCTACCATCTAGCATCACAGGAACAGTAGGAGAAAGTATAGAAATAGATTATTAATATTAATTAAAAAAGGAAAATACAAAATGCACAGAAGAAGGAAAAATAGAAATAGTAAGTTAATAGGAATAGTAATTATAATAGGATTATTTTTTGTAAGTAATGCATATGCAATGCTTTCAGATAGTTTAACAATTTCAGGTACTGCTAGCATAAAATACAACCAAGAACTTGCACTAGCAGAACACGATATATATGAGCCAATGCAAGAAACACCAAACTATTCTAATTGTACATATACATACCAAAATGTATCTAATTGGCAACAAGCGGATGGTAAGTACATATATGAATTAGAATTGAATATTATAAATTTAGATAAAGATTATAATACTGGAAATTTAGAAATAAGTTTTGAAGAAAAACAAGGATTATCTAAAGAACAATCAAAAGAAAACTTAGGAATATTGCAGGCTAAAAATGTATTAGTATCTGGAAATAAAATAACAGCATTATTAACAGAAGAAAATTCAAAAGTAAAGTATGGAGAAGAAATTAAAATTTGTATATATTTAACCTATGAAAAAGAACAAAAAGATGGAATAACAATAGGAAATGTAACACTAAATGGAAATAAATTAGTAGAGAAGAAGCAAGAGGAAATAGTTAAAGAAGATTCAGATACAAACTTAGAAAACAAAGTATCACAAAATACTAATACAAATACTGAAAAAGTAGATAATAAAGTTGATAATAATAGTAACAAACATAATAATATATAACAAATAAAGAGGTGATAAAAATTAAAATTGTATTGCTAGAAGAACTAGGAGTTTCAAATGAAATTATAGAAAATCATGTTAAAAAATTAGAAAAAATGGGACATACTTTTGTATCCTATAAAAAAGATACAGATATTAATATTCAAATAGAAAGGATTAAAGATGCTGATGTTATAATGATTGCTAACATGCCATTAGATATAGCTGTATTAAAATCAGCAGATAAATTGAAGTTTATTGATGTTGCTTTTACTGGAGTTGATCACATACCAGTTGAAGAAGCTAAAAAAAGAGGAATTGCAATAAGTAACGCATCTGGTTATGCAACACAAGCAGTAGCAGAATTATGTATTAGTTTTATGATTCAATTGCTACGTAATATACAAAAAACAGAACAAAGTTGTCGTAATTCAGGAACAAAGGATGGATTAATTGGAAATTTGTTATGTGGAAAAACTGTCGGAATTGTTGGTGCAGGAGCAATAGGAAGAAAAGTTGCTAGTTTGTGTAAAGCATTTGGATGTGAGGTTATAGCTTATAATAGAAGCGAAATAAAAGATAATTCAATTGATAAACAAGTAGAATTAGATGAATTATTAAAAGAGTCAGATATTGTATCTTTACATTGTCCGCTAACCCCAGAAACAAAAGCAATGATAGGAAAAAAGGAATTGTCTATTATGAAAGAAACTTCAATTCTTATAAATACAGCACGAGGTGGTGTTGTAAATACATTAGAATTGGCAGAAGCTTTGAAAAATAAAGTTATTTCAGGTGCAGCATGTGATGTATTTGAAATTGAACCACCATTACCGCTAGATTATCCGCTTTTATGTACTCCAAATACAATTGTAACACCACATATTGCATTCTCATCTATAGAATCTATGGAGCAAAGAGCAGAAATTGTATTTAATAATTTGTATTCTTGGCTAGATGGAAAACAAATAAATAGTATAAAATAGATATAAAAACTACTACACAAAATTAAAAAAGTGTGGTAAAATGTTTTAGTATAAAAATTAATAATGGAAAGAAAGTTGTACAGATGTACTTAAAAAAATAAAGGAGGAATGAAAGATGTCAGGACATAGCAAATGGCATAATATACAAGCTAAAAAAGGAAAAGCAGATGCAGCAAGAGGAAAAATATTTACAAAATTAGGAAGAGAATTATTAATAGCAGTAAAACAAGGTGGTCCTGATCCAGCAGGAAATTCTAAATTAAAAGATGTTATAGCAAAATGTAAAGCAAATAATATGCCGAATGATACTATAAATAATGCTATAAAGAAAGCTTCAGGAGCAGGAAGTTCAGAAAATTATGAAGAAATGACATATGAAGGATATGGACCAAATGGTGTTGCAGTAATAGTAAATGCATCTACAGATAATAAAAATAGAACAGCAGCAGATGTTAGACATGTGTTTGATAAAGCAGGAGGAAATTTAGGAACATCAGGATGTGTATCGTATATGTTTGAAAAAAAAGGCATAATAGTAATTGAAAAAGCAGAATGTAGTTTAAGTGAAGATGATTTAATGATGATTGCTATTGAAGCAGGGGCAGAAGACTTTGTAGCTGAAGAAGAAGTTTACCAAATAACAACTGCACCAAGTGATTTTACAGCAGTAACAGAAGAATTAACCAAAAATAATTTAACATTTTTAGAAGCAGGAGTACAAATGGTACCTAGTACATATGTAGCTTTAGATGAAAAAGGTGCTGAAAAAATGCAAAGATTAATAGATAATTTAGAAGACTTAGATGATGTATTAGAAGTATTTCATAATTGGGAAGAATAAAATAAATGTATTATACATATATGATAAGATGTGAAGATAATTCAATATATACAGGAATGACTTCAGATATAAAAAGAAGATTTGAAGAACATTTAAATAAAGATAAAAAATGTGCTAAATATACTTTAACACATTCGGCTAAAAAATTAGAATGTGTTTGGGAATCAGAAAATAGAGTTTTGGCATCTAGACTAGAATATAGAATAAAAAAATTATCTAAAATAGAAAAAGAAAAACTAATAAAAAATAATAAACTATTAGATAAATTACTTGGAGAGAAAATAGAAGTATCGCAATATAAAATATTAAAAATAAGTTCAGTATAATTTTATACTGAACTTATTCTTATATTAAGATCTTATTTGAATAAAAAATCTAAAATGTAAGAAAATATTAACAGTATAAAGAAAGGGAAATGTAAAATACATTTTAGGGTAATAAAATATGTTTTTTAGGACAGACATGGCAGTTGAAAGAAGAGATTTATATAGAAGTGCCAATAAATTAGAAGATGAGATAAATGGTATAGAATGTGAAGTAGATAAAAAAAATGATACAACTGTTACAAGAGTTAAAATAACAAATAAAGAAGGGGAAAAAGCACTTGACAAGAAAATGGGAAATTATATAACAATAGACATGAAAAAAATAAATAATATAACAACAGAAAAAGAACAAGAACTAATAGATATTTTTTCTGAAGAATTATCAGCAATTGTAGATAAACATATTCAAAGAAATGAAGAAATTTTAATAGTTGGGCTTGGAAATTTATATGCTACTCCAGATTCATTAGGCTCTAAAGTAGTACAAAATATTGAAATAACAAGACACATAAAAATTTATTTGCCAAATGCTATTGATGAAAATACGAGAAGCATCAGTGCAATAACACCAGGAGTGCTTGGAACAACAGGGATTGAAACAGTTGAAATTATAAAAGGTATAGTTTCAAATATAAAACCTAAATTAGTAATTGCAATAGATAGTTTATGTTCAAAAAATATTGATAGAATAAATAAATCTATACAAATATCAGATACAGGTATAGTACCAGGTGGAGGAGTTGGAAATAGACAAGCAGAATTATCAGAAGATACACTAGGAATTCCAGTAGTAGGACTTGGAGTACCAACAGTTTTGGATGCTGCTACAATTGTCATAGATACATTAAATTCATGTGATATAGAGATTGATGAAAACAAATTGGTAGATAAAATGCAATTAAATAATTTTAACTTTATTGTTACACCTAAAGAAATAGATTCATTAATAGACAGTATGACTAGTATAGTTTCAGAAGGAATAAATATAAGTTTGTAAAAAATCTAAAAATTTCTTGTTTTTTTTATAATTATAAGTTATTATAATTGTAGTAACAAAAGAAGGAGAAATGAATTTATGGGAAATAATGGTGGTATGAAAAAATCTACAGTCATTGCTATAGCAGTTATTGCAGTTATAGTTATAATAATATTATCTTGTACAGTATTTAAAAAAGAAGCTAAAGTAGAATATAATTTAACTACATCTGGAGTGTCAGCAGAGAATACTTTTTTTAAAGATTATAAATCATTCAAAAAATTTGCAGATACTAAAAAAGTTGAAGATACAATGACAAATAAAGTAACATTTAAAAAATCAAGTTTTGCAGAAACATATAATGAAGAATTTTTTAATGATAAAAAATTAGCAGTAGTTGTTGTATATGAAGATACTTCAAAAGATTATATGTATTCAATTGATAAACTTGAATATAATGATAATAAAACAGAAGTAACTATAAAATATACTTATAAATATGGAACTTTTGCTGATGTATTATCTTCAACATGGTATAACTATATGTTTGTAGAACTTCCAAGTACAGTAGAACATGTAAATTTTCAAGTAGAAAATAATAATACAGAAAAATAAATTAAGATAAGAAACTTTTAAATTTTTATTTAGAAGTTTCTATTTTTTTGAATAAGATAAACACACTAATGGAAAAATATGAATAATATAGATAAGAAAAAGTAAAACAGAGTAGAGAGGTATTTAGTGAAATCGATTTGTATAAAATCTGTTAGTGGAGAGAAAATTGAATTTTTAATACAACAATTTGAATTATTACCAATAAATATATGTATGTCTAATTATAGATTTAAAACCTATGATAATTTAATAATACATTACTTAGAACAAGATTATATAGATGAATTTTATGAGATAGTTGCACTAATTTTAAAAAAGACTATAGAAAAATTTTATGAAGATGATTATATTAGAAAAAATGTAGAGAAAAATTATTTTTATTTAAGTAGTATTGAAAGAAATTATATTTTTGAAATAACAAAAAAAGTTTTAGAATTACCAGATGAAAAAATAGGATATAAAAATGATATTTTGAAAACATTAATAAAGGAATATTTATTAGAAAATAAGAAAATAGTATTAGAAGGTTTTGTAAATTTTAGAATAAAAGAGTATAAAGAATTATTAGAAAAAATCGTAGAAGTTTCAGTATTTAGTTATTTAGATTTAATAACATTTTAAAAGAGTATTTTTATATAAATACTCTTTTTTAGTATTGATAAATATTTAATTTTATAGTAAAGTTATATAAGAAAGAAGGGATAATATGTTAAAAGAAAAATTATTAGAAGATTTAAAATTATCTATGAAAGATAAAAATGAAATAAGAAAGAACACTGTTCAAATGGTTAGGGCAGCTATTTTACAAATAGAAAAAGATAAAGGGATAAATGTTGAAGATGAGAAAATAGTAGAAATTATTGCAAAAGAAGTAAAAAGTAAAAAAGATGCTCTTTTAGAATTTGAAAAAGCAGGTAGAGATGATTTAGTAAGTCAAACTAAAGAAGAAATATTGATATTGGAAGAATATTTACCTAAACAATTGACAAAAGAAGAAATTAAAAGTGAAGTAGAAATAGTTATAAAGGAAATAGGAGCTACATCTATGAAAGATATGGGAGCTGTTATGAAAGAAGCTAAAACGAGAATAGGAGCAGCTGCTGATGGTAGATCAATAAATGAAGTTGTAAAGGAATTATTAGGATAATGACAATTTTTACTATAAAAATAATAGCATGTATAACTATGATATTAGATCATATTAAATATGCTATTCCAATTACAGAAAATTGGATAACTATTTATTTAGGAAGAATAGCATTTCCTTTGTTTGCATTTTTTATTACAGAAGGATATATTCATACAAGTAATTTGAAAAAATATTTTAAAAGGCTCTTTATATTTGGTTTAATTTCACAAATTCCTTTTATGTTATTTAGAACATTAGTGGGAGAGTGGAAAATGCTAAATATTATGTTTACATTGCTTTTAGGGTTATTAGCAATAACTGTATATAATAAAATAAATAAAAAATACATATCAATTCCTGTTTGTTTATTATTAATTGTACTCGGAGAAATTTTAAAAGTTGATTATGGATGGTTTGGTGTAGCATTAGTTATATTAATATATCTTTGTAGAAATAGAAAATGTACTTTAATGATTTTATATATAGCATTGCTAATAATGTTTTTTTGTTATAATAAAATGCTAGTATTTCATCATATATATATAAAATAT